>DRKF01000185.1 GCA_011051915.1 Acidimicrobiales bacterium
CCCACCACCATGTTGACCACCGCCAGTTCCAGGCCCCGGTCACCGAACGCCAGCAGGGCGACCGGCAGACCCAGGTTCCCCGAGTTGGCCATCATCGACGCCAGCCCCACCGCCGCCACCGAACGCCGATCCAGCCTCCTGACCCGACCCCACGTCAGGGCCAGGGCCAGGGTGGCCAGATGGACCATGACGGCCCCGGCGCCGAGGCGCAGCACCAGACCCCGGTCCAGGGTGAGGTCGACCAGAGCCTGGTACACCAGGGCCGGCATCAGGACCCGGAACGTGAGCACCACCAGGGGACGAACGTCGAGGTCGTAGCGCGCCCCGACCAGGGCCCCCACCAGGGCCACCACGAAAACCGGGGCCACGACCTCGCCGAATACTTCGAGCACCGGGACATTCTCACAGCCGGGACGGGTAGCCTCCGCCACCATGGCGCGCAGCGAGCCCGCGGGCGAATTCTCCGGCTGGCGCCCCGAGGCGTTCGAGTTCTACGAACGGCTCGAGGCCGACAACACCAAGTGGTTCTGGCAGTCGAACCGGGCCACCTACGACAACGAGGTCAGGGCTCCCTTCCTGGCCCTGTCGGAGGCGGTGGCGGCCGAGTTCGGCCCCCTCCATCTGTTCCGTCCCCACCGCGACGTGCGCTTCTCCCGGGACAAGTCGCCCTACAAGACCCAGCAGGGTGCCGTCACCGAGGGTCCCGAAGGCGAGATCTACTACGTGCAGATCACCGCCGACGCCCTGTTCGTGGGAGGGGGCTACTACCGGATGACGTCCGATCAGCTCCGGCGCTTCCGGGAGGCGGTGGACGACGACACCACCGGCCCCGAGCTGGAGGGCCTGGTCTCCGAACTGCGTGAACACGGATACGACATCGGCGGCTCGGCCCTCAAGACCGCCCCGCGGGGCTATCCCCGCGACCACCCGCGCATCGAGCTGCTCCGACACAAGGGGCTCACCATGGGCCGGGAGTTCGCGCCCGCGGCATGGATGGGAACCCCCGGGGCCCTCGAACGCATAGTGGCGGTCTGGCGGGACTCGCTGCCGCTGGCCCGGTGGCTGAACTCCCACGTCGGCCCCCCCGAGGAGGAACCGCCCGAGGAGTTCTGAGCGGCTCGGGTTCAGCCCCGGCGACCGTCCCGCCATACCTGAGGGTCCCGGCCGAGCCTGCGGGCCCGGTCCGCGGCCCAGATCGGTATCTCCATCTCGCCACCGGAGAGGATCTCACCGAGGACCTCGCCGTCCTCGGCCCAGACGTGGCAGGTGTTGAGGTTCCAACGGAACCTCTCCCTGAGTTGCTCCGGTGTCGGATCGGCCGGCATCTCGGGCAGGACGTCGGGATCGTCCGACAGCATCCTCATCGACCATGTCGACTGGATCGCCACCGGGGCCATCGCCTGCAACAGGGCCGTGGTGTGACTGCACCCCCGCGGACCGCCGAAGAGCTCTCTCAGCTTCCGGTTGAAACCGCGGGCGATCGACAGTCCCACCAGCTCCCGGTAGTGGTCGGAGATCCGGGGGCACTGCGAATGGGGATGGGTCTCCAGGACCACCTCGGCGTCGACGATCTCCAGACTGGGGAAACCCACCAGGAGGTCGACCACCATCTCGTGGATGACCAGGGGTTCGGGATCGTCGGCGAAGTAGATGCCGGGCGGCTTGGAGTCCCGCACCACTCCGCGGATCCTCATGAGGTCGGGGGCCTCGCGGTAGGTCCGCACGTCGTAGTTGCGGTTGTGGATCAGGTCACCGGTGGGTTCGGGCCGGTTCACGCCTCACCCGCGAGCCACTCGGCCGGGCCCGGTTCGTCGGCGAAGACCCGCGACTGGAACCGCCTCATTCCCGCCAGCCAACGATCTATGTCGCCGGCCTTGCGCTCGACGTACTGGGCGACCTCGGGATGGGGCAGAACCCAGAACCTCTCCTCGGCCAGGGTCTCCACCACGGTCTGGGCCAGGTCCTCGGCCTTGAGCACGCCGTCCACCCCGGCCACACCGAAGCCGTCGCCGGTGCGTCGACTGGGGCTGTTGGCGATGATGTTGGACTCCACCGCCTGGGGGCACAGGACCGAGACCCTGATTCCCCGGTCGCCGTAGCTGATCGCCAGCCACTCGGCCAGGGCCACCGCGGCGTGCTTGGTCACCGAATAGGCGAGGGAACCGATCTGGCTGAGCAGCCCCGCCGCCGACGCCGTGTTCAGCAGGTAACCCTCACCCCGGGCCATCATCGAGGGAACCACCGCCCGGGCCGCATAGACGTGGGCCATCACGTGGACGTCGAACATGTTCGTGATCTCGGCGTTGGGGACCTCCAGACCGCCGACCGTCACATAGCCGGCGTTGGAGACGAAGAGGTCGATGGGACCGTGTTCGGACTCCGTCCGCTCGACCAGGTCCCTGATCGCCGCCTCGTCGGTCACGTCGATGGCGGCCGCCGAGCCACCGACGGCGGCGGCCACCGCCTCGGCCCCCTCGGCGTCGCGGTCGGCGACCACGACGTGGCGGGCCCCCTCGGTGTGGAAGCGCTCGGCCAGGGCCTTTCCTATCCCACTGGCCCCACCGGTGACTATCACCGTCTTGTCACGAAGTTCCATGGTTCCCCATCATCGATTCGTCCCGTAGGGTCCCGACCATAGAGCGGGTAGTAGGGGGATCGCCCAATGCAATCACCACTGGAGGGAATCACGGTCGTCGAGGTCGCCAGCTGGATGGCCGCACCCTCGGCCGCGGCGATCCTGGCCGACATGGGGGCCACGGTCGTGAAGGTGGAGCCACCCGGGGGTGATCCCGTACGGGGAATGATCCGTCCGGCCCGGCAACCCGGCGTCGATCACCCGGTGGACCACTCCTTCCAGGCATCCAACCGGGGAAAGCTCTCGATCACCGTCGATCTGGAGAGCTCGGGCGGTCAGGAGGTCCTGGCCCGGCTGATATCCCGGGCCGACGTCTTCGTCACCAACATGCTGCCCCGGCGCCAGGCCCGGTTCGGGATCGACCCCGATTCCACCCGCCGCCTCAATCCCCGCCGGGTACACGCCACCCTCACCGGATTCGGCACCCGGGGCCCCGACGCCGACCGTCCCGGCTTCGACACCTCGGCCTTCTTCTCCCGCTCGGGAATGCTCGACGCCATGGCCGGAGCCGACGGTGTTCCCCCCGGACCCCGACCGGCCCAGGGCGACCACACCACCGCCCTGTCGCTGTCCACCGCGGTGCTGGGGGCCCTTCGTCTGGCCGAGAGCACCGGAGTCGGTCAGGACGTGGAGGTGAGCCTGCTGGGTACCGCCCTGTGGACCCTGGCCTCGGATCTGGCCGCGGTCCTCGTCGACGGTCGCCAACCGACCCGCCGCTCGCGCCGGGAGCTGATCACCCCTCTCACCACCACCTTCGCCTGTGGCGACGGACGGAGGGTGATGCTCACGATGGCCGAGGAGAAGTGGTGGCCGCGGTTCTGCCGGGCCATAGACCGCGAGGTGTGGCTGGACGACCCCGAGTTGGACTCGGTCCGGTCCCGATTCCGCAACATGGCCCGGCTCATCGACATGATCGACGAGGTGCTGGCCACCAGGACCCGTGACGAATGGGCTGTCGTGTTCGACGAACACGGACTGGTCTGGGCTCCGGTCAGCTCCTACGACGAGGTCGTCGACGATCCCCAGGCCGAGGTCCTGGGAGCCTTTCCCACCGTGGAACACCCCGCCGGTTCCTACCGCACGGTGGCCGCACCCTTCTCGATCGCCGGGGCCCACATCCGACCCCGGGGTCGGGCCCCCGAGGCGGGTGAGCACACCAGGGAGGTCCTGGTGGAGGCCGGCTTCGCTCCCGAGGAGATCGAGCGCCTGCTCGCTGGTGGCTCGATCCACCAGGGCGAACCGCCCCGGAGCTGATCAGGATCTCAGGGACTCGGGGATCCAGTCCCCGTGGGCCTCGAGCAGGTCGTCCACCAGGGACCAGATCTGCTCCAGGTCCAGCTCGGCGGCGGTGTGGGGGTCGAGCATGGCCGCGTGGTGGAGATGCTCCCGACTGCCGGTCAGGACCGCCTCCACGGTTAGTTCCTGGACGTTGATGTTCGTCCTCATCAGGGCCGCCAGATGGGGAGGCAGCGATCCCACCGCCGTCGGCTGAACCCCGTTGGCGTCGACCAGGCAGGGCACCTCCACACAGCAGCCCTCGGGCAGATTGTCGACGAGGCCCCGGTTGGCCACATTGCCGTACACGACCCTGGGGGTCCCCGTCTCCACGGAGTGGATGATGCGGGCCCCGTACTCCTCGCTGGGTGTGACCTCGTTCTGTCGCTCCAGGGCCGCCACCGCCCGACCCACCAGCTTCTCGGGCAGTCCCCGCTCCAGCAGCGCCGCGGCGTACTCCTCGGACAGGTCCAACTCGGGGTCCTCGTACTTCCTCCTCATGAAGTCCCACGCCGCGATCTGCAGCTCACAGCGTCGGGGGTACTCATCGAGGGGAATCCCGAACCGTTCGATCAGGTCCGGGCGGTCACGGTGGATGAACCAGGGCACGTACTCCGCGAAGTGCTCGCTGGACTCGGTGACGAAGTAGCCCAACCGCGAGAACATCTCGTATCGCACCCGGTTCCAGGCCGGTACCCGCCCCTCACTGACCACCCTCCCGATGGCGGGGGTCAGGTCCTCGCCCCGGTGGGATATCTCCAGGTAGAAGGCCATGTGGTTGATGCCCGCCGCCCGGTAGTCGATCTCGGCGGCTTCCAGCCCGAGGTCACGGGCCAACTGGCGGACCGTGCCCTGCACGCTGTGGCACAGGCCGACGGTCTCGATGTCGGTGGCCCGGTCGATGGCCCAGCAGTTCATGGCCATCGGGTTCACGTAGTTGAGGTGGAGCACGTCGGGACAGAGGCGCTCCATCTCCGAACACATCTCGAGGAAGACCGGGATGGTCCGTACCGCCCTCATGATCCCCCCGATACCGAGGGTGTCCCCGATGGTCTGGTCGAGGCCGTACCGCCGGGGAATCTCGAAATCGGTGACCGTGGCGGGCTCGTAGCCGCCCACCTGGAACATCGAGATCACGTGGTCGGCCCCCTCCAGGGCCCGGGGCCGGTCGGTCGTGGCCACGATGGTGGGCCCGACCCCGAGGGTCTCGGCGGTACGGCGGGCCACCAGCTCCGAGGTGGAGAGGCGCTCGGCGTCGATGTCGAACAGTCTGATCTCGGAGCGGGCCAGCTCCGGGAACGACAGGATGTCGCCGAGGAGGGCCCGGGCGAACACCGTGCTGCCCGCCCCGACGAAGGTGATGACCGGTTGCTCCGACATGACCCGGAGGGTAGTGGTCAGCTACCCGTCACGAGTGGGGCCAGAAAGGCTTCCAGCTGGTCGGTGTCGATGGCGTACTCGGGTACCGGGTTGGGATCACCCTCGCTGTAACTGGACACGAACGGGCAGCCGTCGGCGGTCGATTCCAGCGTGGTGGAGGCGAGGACCTCGCCGGTCCGGGCGTCCCGGACGGTCACCTCGTGGGTCGAGTCGAAGGTCTGGACCATCCACTCGGTTCCGTCGCTCTCGTAGGGACCACAGTTCTCCACCGGCGTGGCCGCGACCCGGTTCAGACAGACCACCATCTGGGTCGCCTCGTAGTCGAGGAAGCTGGTCCAGTCGTCGGGGAGGGTGAGGGACCGGTAGGAGTAGGAGGGATCCTCCCCCTCGAAGGTGACGATGATGTGGGGGGCGGGCCCTTCATCGGGGGACGAGGCGGCCGGCTGGCCCGTGCCCCGGCAGACCTGCTCGATGTCGTCGGAGGTGAGGATCGCCTGCGGACCGTCCGAGGTCGTCACCGAGGAACCGTCACCCACGGGCGGGGCGTCGGATCCCGAGGAACTCTCGTCACCGGAACCCCCCGAACATGCCACCGCCAACAGCGCCAGGGCGACCAATACGCCTGTCAGTCTACGGAAATGGGCTTTCATGGTGAGCTCCCGGGTTCGGTGATCGGCGAGTCCCGAACGTAGGGCTCCACCATTAGCGGGCCGCGGGGCCCGCTACTGTGCAGCGCTGTGAGACCCCGTACCCATCGCCGCCTGGACAACTTCCTGGTGATCGTCATCGCCATGGCGGTCGGCGTGGCCGCCATCATCGGGGCGGTGGCCGGTGACACCGAGCGGATCACCGGCTACTGGGTGGGTGGTCGACTGCTGGACGACGGCACCCTCGAAGTCACCGAGGTCATCGACTTCGACTTCGGAGCCACCGCCCGCCACGGCATCGACCGCGATGTTCCCGGCCTCGGTACCGACGCCCACGTCGAGGTCGACTCCCCCACCGCCCCCGACTCGTTCCGTCTCATCGACCTGGGCCGTGAGACCCGCATCAGGGTCGGTGACCCGAACACCACCATCACCGGGCGCCACCGGTACACGATCCGCTATCCGTTGACCACGGTCAGTGCCCCCGAGCCGCTGTTCTGGAACGCCATCGGAACCGAGTGGGACGTGTCGATCTCCGGGACGGAGATCCACCTGGTACTTCCCTACGAAGCCGCCGGGCTGAGCTGCTCCAAGGGAGCATTCGGGGACCGCGGCGGGTGCACCGCCACCCAGGTGGAACCGGGTCACGTGGTCGTGAAGCCCGGGAAGCTGGGCGCCAACGAGGGGGTGACGGTGGGGGTCACCCCCGGCCCGACCCTGGCCACCCCACCGGTACTGCCCCCCGCTCCCCAGGGGCCCGTCTCCGATCCCGGTTGGGGAATCGGTCTCCCGGCGGTGGTCGCCTTCCTCACCGCCCTGGCGGCCGCGGCGCTGGCCACCGTGTGGGTGCGGAGGGAGGGCCGGGAGATGGTCTGGGCCGGGGGGGCGGTGAACGCCGCCCTCGGACCCCAGGACGCCCTGGGCTCCCCGATCCGGAGGATGGACGTCAAGGACCTGGCCAAGCTGGCCACCATCCAGTTCCACGCCCCCGAGGACCTCAACGCCACCCACGGGGCGATCGTCTTCACCGAGGCCACCCCCGACCGGCTCCTGGCCGCCTGGCTGATCGAGGCCGCCGCCCGCGGTGAGGTCGAGATCACCAAGTCCGGTGAGCAGGTGAGGCTCATCCGGGGCGCCCCACCGAAGGATCCCGAGGTGGCGGCGATCCTCGACACGATGTTCGGTTCCCGCAACGAGATCGACCTCACCGCCTACGACGCCGATTTCCGCAAGGGGTGGATGAAGCTGCGGCGTCAGCTCAAGGCGTGGCAGAAGAACAGCGGTCTGTGGAACCCGAGAGGCCGCGCCTTCCAGACCACGGTCAGGGTCCTCGGAGCGGTGATCGGAGCCGCCGGACTGGCCGGTACGGCCCTGTTCTCCGCCCTGGGGAACCGGACCGGCAACATCTGGCTCCCCCTGCTGGTCATCGCCGCCGCCGCCGGGGCCGCCGGATTCACCGCCCTGGTGGAGTCCTGGGAACTGCTGATACGCAGCCCCCGAGGCTCGGCCCAGTGGCTGCAGATCGAGTCGTTCCGACGGTTCCTCCACGACTCGGAGGCCTCCCACGTCGAGGCCGCGGCCGAGATGGGTCTGCTGCGGGAGTTCACCGCCTGGGCCGTGGCCCTCAACGAGACCGACGCCTGGTCCCATGCCGTGGAGAGAGCGGCGGCGGAACAACCCGGATTCCGGAACGTGTACGCCACCGACCTCTACCTGGTGTCACTGGCTCCGAGCCTGGTCCGCTCGGCGGGAACCGCCTCCACCAAACCGTCGTCCAGCGGGGGTGGGAGCCGCGGCTTCGGGGGCTTCAGCGGCAGTGTCGGAGGAGGATTCGGCGGAGGAGGAGGCGGATCATGGTAGAAGCGGATGAAACGGTCACCGTGTTCAGGGCCCGGCGGGTCCTGACGATGGCGCCCCCGGCTCCCACCGCGGAGGCGGTGGCGGTCCGTGGGGGACGGATCATCGGGGTCGGGTCCCTCGACGAGATGGCCGCCCACGGCCCCCACACCGTCGACGACCGCTTCGCCGACGCCGTTCTCCTGCCCGGTTTCGTGGAGGCCCACTGCCACGTGATGGCCGGGGCCCTGTGGAACTTCACCTATGTCGGATACTTCGACCGAACCGACCCCGACGGCCGGGTGTGGGAGGGATGTCGGGACACCGCCTCGGTGGTCGACCGCCTGGCCGACGCCGCCCACGCCATGGACACCGACCCCGACGTGGGACCCGGCGACCCCCTGATCGCCTGGGGCCTCGACCCGATCTATCTGGAGGGCGACCGCCTCGACGCCGATGATCTCGACGGCGCCTCCGACCACCGTCCCATCTTCGTCTTCCACGCCAGCGCCCATCTGGCCACGGTGAACACGGCCATGCTGGAGGTCTCGGGAATAGACGCCGGCACCGCCGTCCCCGGCGTCTCCCGCCGGGCCGACGGAAGTCCCGACGGAGAGCTCCAGGAACCGGCGGCCATGTCGCTGGCCCGCCTGGGATTCTCCACCCTCGTCGGCGCCATGAGAGGACCCGAGCCGATCCGGACCCTGGGCCGGCTGGCCAATCGGGCCGGGGTGACCACATTCGCCGATCTCGGCACGACACGGCCCGACACCGAGGAAGGGCTCCGGTCCTGGATCGACGCCGTCGAGGATCCCGTCTTTCCCGCCCGGGCCGTCGTGGCCGGATCTCTAATGGGCGGCTCGGGTTCCCCCGAGGACCGGGCCCGCCTGACCGCCGAACTGGTCACCCACGACACCGCCAAGCTGCGGTTCGGGTTGGTGAAGATCGTGCTCGACGGCTCCATCCAGGGGCTCACCGCCCGGGTCGGGTTTCCCGGATACCACAACGGGGCACCCAACGGGCTGTGGCTGATCCCACCCGAACAGATGCCCGAACTGGTCGGTGCCTTCCACCGGGCCGGTCTGACGGTCCACTGCCACTGCAACGGGGACGAGGCCGTGGACGTGTTCCTCGACGCCGTGGAACAGGCCCTCGAGGACCATCCGCGGTACGACCATCGTCACACCGTCCAGCACTGCCAGCTCACCACCGAGTCCCAGTACCGACGAATGGCCGCCCTGGGAATGTGCGCCAACATCTTCAGCAACCACATCTACTACTGGGGTGACCAGCACGCCGCCATCACCGTCGGGCCCACCAGAGCCGCCCGGATGGACGCCTGTGCCACCGCCGCCCGCCTGGGGGTGCCCTTCGCCGTTCACACCGACGCCCCCATCACCCCCCTGTCCCCCCTGGCGTCGGTGTGGAGCGCGGTCACCAGGACCACGGCCTCGGGCCGGGTTCTGGGTCCCGGTGAGCGGATCTCGGTGGACCGGGCCCTGAGGGCGGTGACCATCGACGCCGCCTTCCAACTCAACCTCGACGACGAGGTCGGGAGTATCGAGGTGGGCAAGTTCGCCGACTTCGCCGTCCTGGCCGAGGACCCCCACGAAGTCGATCCGGCCGATCTGGGTTCGATCCCGGTCCTGGCGACCGTCCTGGGGGGTCGGGTGTTCGCGGTTCCCGACGGGGCCGGTGGCTGACGACCCCGACATCGGGGTCACCGTCGTCGGTGGCTACCTGGGCTCGGGGAAGACCACCCTGGTGAACCGGCTGCTGGCCTCCGACTCCGGCACCCGCTGGGCGGTCATCGTCAACGACTTCGGCGACCTGGCCATCGACGCCGATCTGATCGACTCCGGCCCCGGGGATCTACTCAGCCTGGACAACGGCTGCATCTGCTGTTCCCTGGCCGACGGTCTGGTCTCCGCCCTGGACACCATCGCCGCCGCCGATCCCCGACCCGACCATCTGGTCATCGAGACCAGCGGGGTGTCCGACCCCGGGGTGGTGGCCGGATACGCCCGCCTCCCCGGCTTCGCCCTGGACTCGGTGGTGGTCCTCGTCGACGCCGAGACCGTCATCGCCCGGTCCCACGACCGCTATGTCGGTGAGACGGTCCTGTCCCAGATACGGGCCGCCGACCTGCTGGTGGTCAACAAGGTGGATCTGGCGGGAGCCGACACCGTGGCCCGCACGGTGGACTGGTTGGGTCGGATCTCCCCCGGTACCCCGGCCCTGACCACGACGCGGGGTTCGGTGGCCGGCGAGCTCCTGGGTGCCACACCACGAGGAGTGCCCCGTCCGCCCGAGGGGGGGAACAACGCCCACGAGCCCCGACTCGAGGTGTTCTCCGTCGACGAGGCCCGGGCCCTCCGACCCGGGGCCCTGGAGTCGTTCCTCGCCGATCTCCCCGCCGGGGTCCTCCGGGTGAAGGGAGTCGTGGCCGTCGAGGGGGTGTCGGTACGCCGGACCGTCCACCGGGTGGGACGGAGGGTCGAGATCACCTCGGGGACGGAGTGGGGTTCGGAGACTCCCCGTACCCGACTGGTCGTCATCGCCGAACCCGGCACCGTGGACGAGGGGTACCTGGAGTCAGGGTTGGCCTGAGAGCCTCTCGGCCAGTCCCGACGCCCGTACCACCGCGGTGGAGGTGGCGACCTCGACGGCACCGCGCGAGGCGACCACCGTCACCCGCGAGCGGGCCCGGGTGACCCCGGTGTAGAAGAGCTCACGGTTCAGCAGCGGCGACGGCGGATCGGGCAGAACCACCACCGGATGCCCGAACTCCGAGCCCTGGCTCTTGTGGATGGTCATGGCCCACACGGTGACCACCTCGGGCAGCCCGCCGGGATCCAGCAGTCGGGGCCCGTCGGGCCCCTCGAACGCCACCTTCAGTTCCCCGTCGATGACGACGGCCACACCGGTGTCGCCGTTGAACAGGTCGGTTCGGTGGTCGTTGCGGGTCACCATCACCGGTCGCCCGGGGTACCAACCGGCGCGGGTGGGTCGGTTGTCGGTGGCGGCCAGCACCCGCTGCTCGAGTCGCCCGTTCCAGGTGTCGACACCCGAGGGCCCCCTCCGGTGGGCGCACAACACCCGGCGCCGGGCGAGTGTCCCCAGTGCGGTCTCCGCCTCTCCGTCCCGGGCGACCGCCACCAGCTCCCGTCCCCAGGTCACCAGGTCGGCCACCAGCGCGGCGGTGGGATCGCGGGAATCCGCCGCGGGGTCGATCCAGACTGTTTCTCCGGTGGTGGGGTCCCCGGCGGCCGGGTCCTCCAGCAGGTTCAGGACCCCACCGGGGTCCCGGCCGCGGATGAGGCCGGCCAGGCGGGCGATACCCGATTCCGCGCCGAAACGGTGGACCCTGTCCAAGGTGACCACCCGGGCCGCCAGGGGGCCGGACGGAGATCTCGCCGCGCCCTCGACCATGTCGGCCAGCAACGCTCCCACCTCCACGCTGGCCAGCTGGTAGGGATCGCCGACCAGGACCAGTCGGGTTCCCCGCCTCAGGGCCGCCAGCAGGGCGGTCATCAGGGGCAGGGAGACCATCGACACCTCGTCGACGATCACCATGTCGTGGAGCAGCGGCTGGGTGGCGTCGCGACGGAAACCGGTGGGTCCGGCCCCCAGGAGACGGTGGATCGTGGTGTGGGGTGTGGCGGCCATGGGCGCCAGGATCTCCTCGGGCAGATCGAGGAGTTCGATCTCGCCGGCCACCGCCTCGCCCATGCGGGCGGCGGCCTTCCCCGTCGGGGCGGCCAGGGCCACCCGGGGTGGGCGTCCCCGGGCCCGTCCGACCAGATGGGCCAGGGCGAGGGTTCGGGCCACCGTACGGGTCTTTCCCGTCCCCGGGCCCCCGGAGATGACGGTGATCGGCCCGGTCACGGCCATGGCGGCGGCCAGCCGTTGCCGATCCGGGGCCGGCCCCTCGGGCCCGAACACCTCGTCGAGCAACCCCTCGAGCTCGGTGTCGCTCTCCCCAGGGGCAGCGGCGGCCAGGCGGGACCGGACCTCCTCGACGACGGTGGTTTCGTCGGCCCACTGGCGCTGCACGTACAGTCGGTCGCCGTCGAGCACCAGGGGCAGGACCGGGCCGGACACCCCGTCGCGGGCCGACCGGGCCGGCCGGGTCAACCGGCCCGATCCGAGAACCTCCCCGAAGCGCCGGGCCGTGGGCCAGTCGAGCGCCTCCAGCGTGGCGGGGTCGGATCCCTCGACCACGAGCGACCGGGGGATCTCGCCCAGACGCACACACACGTGACCCAGCTCCGAACCCCTGACGGCCACGGCCAGGGCCAGGAGCTCGTCGGGGTGGGCCTCCACCAGCCGGGCGTAGGTCGCCACCACCCCGGTCTCGAGGGGGCCGAAGACCCCGGCCGCCACGAACGGGCCCAGGAACGGAACCTCGGGGGGCACGGGGGAACGAACAGGATCAGCCACGGTCCGGCCCTCCTCCGTCCAGGTGATCGCTCAGGGCCGTCACCAGCTCGACCGGGGGTCGCCAGGCGAAGACCCCGTGCACCCTTCCGTCGGCGAGAGCGGCGGTCCGACCGACCATGCCCCGGACGAACAGGTAGGCGATCCCCCCCAGGTGCCGCCCGGGTTCGTAGCCGGCCAGCCGCCAGCGGAGGAACCGGTGGAGAGCCACCTGGTAGAGCAGGGCCTGGAGGGGGTAGTGGTGCTCGGCCATGGCCGCCGGGAGCAGGTCGGGATGGTAGGAACGCAGAAGCAGCGGCTCCCCCCTGGGGCCCAGCCGGTTGGTCTTGTAGTCGGCCACCACGTAGCGGTGGGAGCCGCCGGGCCCGGGGAGCCTCATCACCAGGTCGATCGAACCGGTGAGATAGCCGGCCAGATCGACCGTCCGGGCCCCGGTGATCGAGCCGAGGCCCCGGGCCCAGTCCGCCAGTGGATCGCCGCCGGGGAGATGGGTGGTGATCAGTCGCCCGATCGAGGCCAGTGTCGGTCGCCGTCCTCCCGCCGCCAGAGGCAACTCGAACTCGAGCTCGTCCAGCCGGTCCGAACGGGACAGATCGCCGAGGGCCACATCGCCGAAGTCCGCGCCCAGGGGTGTCTCGACGGTCGCCGCCAGGGCTCCGGCCAGATCGACCTCGCACCCGCCCTGCTCGCTGACGATCCGGGCTACCTCCCCCGAAACGTCGGGGACCTGGAAGTCGAGGTGCTCGAGCACGGAATGGACGAGGGTTCCGAACCCCGTTCCGCCGCCCTCGCCGAGCAGGACCGCACCGCTCCCGCCGGGTTGGCCCGGTGACGGCTCCGTCCCGATCCCGGTGGCGGGAGCCGCCAGGAACTCGTCCCCGGCCCCGGCGTCGCCGAGGCTCGGGTCGTCGTCGAGGGGTGAGGATTCGACTGTCGGGTGATCCCAGGTGACGGTGTGGGCCAGCGAGGTGAACGACCAGCGACGGGGGACCTGGTCGAGGTCCCGATCGAAGCGGGCGACCGCCAGGGCGGGCGCCCGTCCCTCCGCGTCCGGTGGCGAAGCCGTTGCCAGGGGAAGGGGGTCATGGATACCGGACACGGCGATCAGCCCACCGCTGCGGTTCCCCAGGTCGGTGAGCACCTCGTCGAGGGCCGCGAAGTCGACCTTGGGTACGTCGGTTCCGGCCAGGTCCGGGGTGCGATCGGCCAGCGGTGGCCTCACGAACAGCAGACGGCCCAGAGCCGAGGTGGAGTGGGCCTTGTCCACGTCGGGCCACCAGAGCAGCACCTGATGCCGGGCCCGGGTCAGGGCCACGTACGCCAGTCGCAGCCCCTCGGCCATCTGCTCGGCCCGGCCCGCCTTCTTACGGGCGTCGGCCGTCTTGGGATCGGGCCAGGCACGCGGGCCACGGGAGTCCGGTGAGACGTCGAGGCAGGGCTCCCCGGTGTCGGGATCGTGGAAGAGCCCGTCGAAGCTCCGGGCCGACTGTCGCCACATGGTGGGGCAGGCCACTATCGGGAACTCCAGGCCCTTGGATGCGTGGATGGTCATGATCTGCACCGCGTCGGCCCCCGAGGACATCCTCCGCTCGTAGAGTTCGGGGTCGCCGGCGGCGGACTCGGCCAGGAGATCCTCGAACAGCGAGGCCGCGGCGGCGGCCCCGATGGCCCGGCCCCGGGTCCTCTCGTGCATCAGCTCGGCCAGGTGTTCGAGATCGGTGATGTGGCGCTCGCCGTCGGGACCGGCCATGACGTTGGCCAGGACGTCGGAATCGGACCACACCCTCTGGGTGAACACCGCGAACCCGCTCTCGGCCAGTACCTCACCCCAGCGGACCAGGTCCAGGCGGAGGGCGAGGGTCTCCTCCTCCGACATCTCCGCCACCTCCCTCAGGGTGAGGCCGCCGAACCAGCCGGCGGCGACCGCCTTCACCCGCCCGAGGTCGGCGGGGCGCTCGATGCCCGAGAGGAGGCGGTACCACTGGATCGCGGCCTCCGATTCGGTGACCCGGCCTCCACTCTGGACCACGGCGGGGATCGACACCGCCGTGAGGGCCTCGAGGACCCGGGCGGCATCGTTGTGGCTCTTGACCAGGACGGCCACGTCGCG
>DRKF01000186.1 GCA_011051915.1 Acidimicrobiales bacterium
AGGAGCGCAAGGCCCGAGTCCTGCGCGACGCCGGCTTCGACATGGACATCGACGGGGCCGACGCCTTCTCGATCCAGTACCAGAACGCCAACAACTCCGTCCGCTTCAGCGACGAGTTCATGGAGGCGGTGGAGGCCGACGCCGACTGGAACCTCATCGCCCGCACCGACGGCTCGGTCATCGAGACCGTGCCCGCCCGACGGATCTTCCGTGACGTGGCCCAGGCGGCCTGGGAGTGCGCCGATCCCGGGGTGCAGTTCGACACCACCATCAACCGGTGGCACACCACCCCCGAGACCGGTCGCATCAACGCCAGCAACCCCTGCTCGGAGTACATGCACGTCGACAACTCCGCCTGCAACCTGGCCAGCATCAACCTGCTCTCGTTCCTCGACGAGGGGGGAGTGTTCGACACCGAGGGCTTCGGACACACCGTCGACGTCATCTTCACCGCCCAGGACATCCTCGTGGGCAACGCCGACTACCCCACCCCCGAGATCGGGGAGACTTCTCGCAAGCTGCGCCAGCTCGGCCTCGGCTACACGAATCTGGGTGCCATGCTGATGGCCCTGGGCCTGGCGTATGACTCCGAGGAGGGCCGGGCCACCGCCGCCGCCGTGACCGCCCTGATGGGGGGACGGGCCTACGCCCGGTCGACGAGGATGGCCGAGCGCCTCGGGCCCTTCGAGGGATTCGAGGAGAACCGCTCCCACATGCTCAGGGTCCTGCGCCAGCACCGCGGGGCGGTGGCCGGGATCGACGAGGAACAGGCTCCCGTGGAGCTGCTGAGCGCGGCCCAGGTGGCCTGGGACGAGGCGGTCTCGGGGGCCGAGAGCAGGGGTGTGAGGAACTCCCAGGCCACCGTCCTGGCCCCGACGGGCACCATCTCGTTCATGATGGACTGCGACACCACCGGTATCGAACCCGACCTGGGCCTGGTGAAGTACAAGAAGCTGGTCGGCGGGGGAAACATGTCCATCGTCAACCAGACGGTGCCCCGGGCCCTGGCCCGCCTCGGCTACGGCTCCGAGGCGATCACCACCATCACCGATCACATCCTCGAGAACGGCACCATCGTGGGCGCCCCCGGTCTGGACCCCGAGCATCTGCCGGTCTTCGCCTGTTCCATGGGCGACAACGTGATCCACTACGAAGGGCACGTCCGGATGATGGGCGCCGTGCAGCCCTTCCTCAGCGGGGCCATATCCAAGACCTGCAACCTCCCCGAGGAGGCCACGGTGGCCGACGTGGAGTCCCTCCACATGCTGGCCTGGAAGCTCGGCCTCAAGGCGGTCGCCATCTACCGTGACAACTGCAAGGTCGACCAGCCCATGAGCACCGGGTCCGGCGAGGAAGCCGGCGAGACCCTTCCGTCCGAGCCGGTGGCCATGGCCCAGGCGGTCAACGAGGCCATCGAGGAGGCGGCCCGCACGCCCGAGCGCATGAGACTGCCCCGGCAGCGCCGGTCGAAGACGTTCTCGTTCCGGGTGGCGGACTGCCACGGCTACCTCACGGTGGGCGAGTACGAGGACGGACGGCCCGGCGAGATCTTCATCACCGTGGCCAAGCAGGGTTCGACCATGGCGGGGATCATGGACGCCTTCGCCATCTCGGTGAGTCACGGTCTGCAGTACGGCGTACCCCTCGAGAGCTACGTCGCCGCCTATGTCAACGTCAGGTTCGAGCCGGCCGGAATCACCGACGACCCCGACCTGCGTATCGCAACCAGCCTGGTGGACTACATCTTCCGGCGCATGGCCCTGGAGTACCTGCCCCGCAGCGAGAGGGAGAGGCTCGGCATCCTGGCCACCTCCGAACGGACCGAGCCCACCCTTCCGGGCATGGACACCGCCGCGGTGCCGACCAACACCGGGTCGGACCTGGCCCCGCCAACCTCGCCCCCGGCCGCCCCCGCCGCACCGGAGCGACCCGTGGCCCAGCACGGGTCCACCTCGGCCCCCTCGGCCAACGCCCCGATGTGTTTCACCTGCGGGGTGGTGATGCACCGGGCCGGATCCTGCTACGCCTGCCCGAGCTGCGGAACCACCAGCGGCTGTTCCTGAGTCGGTCCCCGGGTCGTACGACGACCACCGGCCCACGGGGGATTCCGGAGGCGTCGCCCGGGGAAATCACGATGATGTAGTTTGGCCGACCGAAAGGGGAGTGGACATGGCGGCACTCAGCTTCTACTTCGGCACCATGGGAGCCGGGAAGAGCACCACGGCACTGCAGATACACCACAACCTGGGCCGGGCCTCGCGCGGGGCCCTGTTCACCCAGCACGACCGCGAGGGGGCCACGGTCTCCAGCGCCCTGGGGATCTCCGCCGCCGCCACCCTGGTGGGGGAGGACCTCGATTTCGTGGCCGAGGCCCGGCGGCTCCGGCGGGAGGCGGGATCCCTCGACTACCTGATCTGCGACGAGGCCCAGTTCTACACCGAGGCCCAGGTCGAACAGCTGGCCCGGGTGGTCGACGAACTCGAGGCCGACGTCCACGCCTTCGGGCTGCTGACCGACTTCCGGGGGCGGCTGTTCCCGGCCACCGCCCGGTTGCTGGAGCTGGCCGATCAGCGCCACGAGATCCAGGTGCAGTCGCGGTGCTGGTGTGGGAAGCCCGCCACCCACAACGCCCGGTTGGTGAACGGGACCCAGGTCTACGACGGCGACGTGGTGGTGATCGACGACGGTACCGAGGCCTCCGTCACCTATGAACTGAGATGCCGCAAGCACTGGATGGAGGGGCGGTCCTCCGAATCGGCTGACGGTCTCCGGGCGGTGGGTTGAGGGGATCCGGGTACTGGATGGAGGGGCGGTCCTGCGAATCGGCTGACGGTCTCCGGGCGGTGGGCTGAGAGGTCGGCCCGGCGCGGTCGCCGATGGCGGCACCGCCCCGGCGACGGTGGTGTGGCCCCGGGTAGCATCGGGCCAATGGGTCAGATGCTGCCGGGAGAACCCGAACCGATAAACGACAGGCTCTCGATCGAGGGAGTAGGGGAGTTCTTCATCCCGGGGCTCGAACCCGAGGACGAGTCCTCCGATGATGACGAAGCCGCCGAGGCCGGGATCGAGGCCGACGAGCTGATAACCCCGACCTCGATGGACCCCGCCGTGGCCGCCCGGTCGGCAGCCATCGTGGCCCTGTTGGCCACCGAGGCCGACCTGGAGGTGGACGATCTCGAGGTGGCCGAGTTGGTGGTGACCGAGGGGCCGGTCTACGACCTCTCGGAGTTCGAGGAGGCCGAGTCGATCCTCGACTTCGTCGAGGGCCTGAGGCGCCAGAGAATCCGATTCGCCCTCGATCGCAGCGGCTCGATCGTCGTCCACCGCAACGACGAGGCCCGGTCCGACGCCCTCATAGAGACCCTCTTCGGCCCCGAGACGGGCGAGGCCCCCACCAATCCGGAGGGCGGGGTCGGAATCCGCGGGGCAGGCACAGAGTCCGGCGTCGTGTTCGCCGACGACGTGGCCCCCCCGCTGATCACGTCCCCGAGACGGACCTCATGGGTTCTCTACGGGGTCCTGGCCGTGGTGGCGGTGGTGCTGCTGATCGTCTTCGTGCTCTGAACCGGGGCCCTGCGGCGGC
>DRKF01000187.1 GCA_011051915.1 Acidimicrobiales bacterium
CCTCGACGGAAGTGCGGTGGTACCAGGCGTACTTGACGTGCACCCCGAGGGAGTCGACCCGGCGGTGGCGGGCGACGATCTCGTCACCGCCGACGGCGAGATTCAGGAAGCAGCCGTCGGGCAGGAGTGGTTCGAGGTTCTCGATCAGCGACATGGCGGCAGGGTCCCGGGGTCGGGCCACCGCCACGAACACCGGCATCCGGAGGCCCGAAAGCAACAGGGCGTGGGCGCGGTCCACGCCGGAGGGATCCACCGCCACCCAGGCCCGGGTCGTGTCCCACAGGGGTGGGTCCAGATCGGCGAGGGAGTAGGGGTGGGGATCGGGATCCCCGGATATGAGCCGGGCCAGCCGTTCGGGATCGTCGACCTCGACGGGACGGAAGGCGCCGCCGGAGGTCGGGGTCAACCGGCGCTACCGGCCTCGGGGGTCTCGCCCAGTTCCGCCAGGGCCCGGCGGATGTGTTCGGCGGCCGCCTCCAGCTCGGCGGGATCGACCGACTTCGCGGCATTGGCGAAGTCCAGGTCGTGCACCCCCCGGATCGGGACCAGGTGCACGTGGGTGTGGGGCACCTCCAACCCGGCGATCATGAGTCCCACCTTGACGGGGTTGAACGCCCGGTCGATGGCCCTCGAGATACGCCGGGACACGTCGAAGAGGTGGGCGGTGGTGGCCGGGTCCAGGTCGATCCAGTGGTCGACCTCGGCCACCGGAACGACCAGGGTGTGGCCGGGTTGAAGCGGGTTGATCGACATGAATGCGACGCAGGTGTCGTCGCGCCAGACGAACGTGCCCGGCAGCTCGCCCTCGATGATGCGGGTGAAGATGGTGGCCATGTCCCCAGAGTAGGTACACGCGGGTGGTCGGGGGTGACATCCAACGTCGGGGGGACCACGGGATGCGGGGGGAGGACCCCGGCGACATACGATGACCCCATGGATTCCGCCGCCGCGTCGAGCCCTCAGACGGAATCGCCGGGCTACCGGGTCCTGACGATCCCCAATGCGATATCGCTGGCCCGTCTCGCCGCCATCCCGGTGTTCGTCTACCTGCTGTTCGGCCGCGACAACCGGGCCGGGGCGGCGGAACTGCTGGCGGTGCTGGGGGCCACGGACTGGGTCGACGGCTGGATCGCCCGCCGCTTCGACCAGGTGTCGGAGCTGGGCAAGATCCTCGACCCGGTGGCCGATCGACTCATGCTGCTGGTGGGTGTGCTGTCCATCGCCATCGACGGTTCGGTTCCCCTCTGGATCGCTGGGCTCACCCTGGCCCGCGAGGGACTGGTGTCGGTGGCGGCCCTGGTCCTGGCGGCACTCGGGGCGCGACGTATCGATGTCACCTGGTGGGGCAAGACCGGCACCTTCCTGCTGATGTTCGCCTTTCCCCTCTTCCTGGCCTCCCACAGCACCCTGTTCTGGGCCGATCTGGCCGGGATCCTGGCCTGGACCTTCGTGATTCCCGGGTTGGCGATCCACCTCTACTCCGCCACCGGATACATCCCCGCCGCCGTGACCGCCCTGAGGGAGGGGCGTTCGGCCCGGGCCCGGCGCCGAACCGGGGACACGGCCGGGGCCGGTGAGCAGCGGTGAAGGCGGTGATCATGGCCGGGGGTCAGGGCACCCGTCTGCGGCCCCTGACGTCGAACCTGCCCAAACCCATGATGCCGATCGCCAACCGGCCCATGATGGAACACGTGGTGGACCTGCTGCGCAGCCACGGTCTCACCGACATCGTCGTGACCCTGGCGTTCCTGCCCGACGCCATCCGCAACCACTTCGGCGACGGATCGGAGTTCGGGGTCCGGATCACCTACGTCACCGAGGACGTGCCTCTGGGCACCGCGGGGTCGGTGCGCAACGCCGCCCACCTCCTGGACGAGACGTTCCTGGTCATCTCGGGCGATGTCCTCACCGATGTCGATCTGGGCACGGTGATCGAGACCCACCGCGAGAACGAGGCCCTGGCGACCATAGGGCTGACCCCCGTGGAGAACCCGCTGGAGTTCGGGATCGTCATCACCGACGAACGGGGGGCCATCGAACGGTTCCTGGAGAAACCCACCTGGGGTCAGGTGTTCTCCGACACCATCAACACCGGGATCTTCGTCCTCGAACCCGAGATCTTCGACCACATCGAGGAGGGGCGCCCCGTCGATTTCAGCGGGGAGGTGTTCCCGGCCCTGCTGGAGGCTGGGGAACCCATCTTCGGTTCGGTGGTCGAGGGCTACTGGGAGGACGTGGGGACCCTGGATTCCTACCTACGGGTCCACGCCGACGTGCTCGACCGCAGGGCCCACGTGGTCGTACCCGGATTCGCCATTCGCGAGGGGGTCTGGTTGGGGGAGGGGGTGGACCTCGACCCCGAGGCCGTGATCGAGGGCCCGGCCCTCATCGGCGACAACTGTCGTATCGAGGCCCGGGCCCGACTCGGTCCCTACACCGTGCTGGGCTCGAACGTCCGGGTCCGTGAGGGCACCGATCTGGAGAGGGTCGTCATCGGCGACCACACCTACCTGGGCCACAACGTCGACCTCAAGGGCACGGTAACCGGCCGGTCCTGCGACATCCGTGACGGGGCCCGGGCCCTCGAGGGTGCGGTGCTGGGTGACGAGTGTTTCATCGGTGCCGGAGCCTCGCTGGCCGAGGACGTCAAGGTGTTCCCGTTCAAGACCGTCGAGGCCGGGGCGGTGGTCAACAGCTCCATCGTCTGGGAATCGAGGGGAGCCCGCAACCTCTTCGGACGCGACGGGGTCAGTGGTCTGGCCAACGTGGATCTCACCCCTGAGCTGGCGGTGAGGGTGGCCATGGCGTGGGGCTCGACCCTTCCCCGTGGATCGACCGTCGTGGCGTCCCGGGACACCAGTCGATCCTCCCGGGCCCTCAAGCGGGCCCTGATGGCGGGTCTGAACTGCACCGGGGTGAACGTGTTGGATCTGGAGGCCCAGTCGGTGCCCGTGACCCGGTTCATGACCCGCAGCCCCGTGGCCGCCGGTGGGGTGACCATACGCCTGGTGGAGGGGGATCCCGACTCGGTCGTCATGAGGTTCTTCGACGACCGGGGTCTGGACATCACCGAGGCCCGACAACGATCCATCGAGCGGGTGTTCCAGAGGGAGGACTACCGCCGGGTGATGCCCTCGGCCATCGGCGAGATCAACGTTCCCTCCCGTCCCCTGGAGCGCTACGCCGCAGCCATCGCCGAGACCCTGGACCTCGACGCCATCGGGGCCCGGGCCCACAAGATCGTCATCGACTACTCCCACGGTTCCACCGCCCTGGTGCTGCCCAGCGTGCTGGCCAAGCTCGAGGCCGAGGTTCTGGCCGTCAATCCCTACGTGTCCACGGTCAAGGCCATGGAGTACAACCCCCTGGCCCAGGCCCGCCGGGTCGCGGACCTGGTGCGCACCTCGGGGGCGGACATCGGGGTCGTCATGGATCCCGACGGTGAGCACCTGGTGATGGTCGACGACACCGGGCACGTTCTCGATCCGATCCACTCCCTGCTGGCCGTGTGCCTGCTCCTGTCCCGGACCGGGCCCCACACCGTGGCCGTGCCGGTCGCCGCCACCGCCCAGGTCGAGAGGATCGTCGAGTCCACCGGGGGAGAGGTTCGCCGGGTTCCGATGAGTACCGGCGCTCTCCAGCGGGCCGCCCTGCGGGACGGGGTCGAGCTGGCCGCCAGCCTCGACGACGGTTTCATATTCGCCGACGTGGGCGGCGGGTACGACGCCGCCGCCACCCTGGCCAAGGTCCTCGAGCTGCTGGCCCGCACCGGGTTGAAGTTGTCGGAGGTGGTGGCCCGCCTCGAGCCCGTCCATGTTCTCACCGAGGCGGTGCCCACCCCCTGGGACGCCAAGGGCCAGGTGATGCGACGCCTCGTGGAGCAGTTCGGGGCCCGGGATCCGGTGCTGATCGACGGCATCAGGATTCCTCACGGGAAGGGCTGGGTGCTGGTTCTTCCCGATCCCGGTGAACCTCTCACCCGAATCTGGGCCGAGGGTCCCGACGATGCCGCCACCCGGCGTCTGATCGAGGAGTACACCAGGCGAATAGCCGAACTCGCCCGCTGAGGTTCAGGATGCACTGGTGTCGGGATTCAGGGTCGGGCCACCGACCGGGGGAGCCGGGTCGAACCCTCGTGCCGAGGTTCACCGTCAGCCTGAGCCTGACGCGAGGTCCGGCTCCGATCCGATACGGTCGCGGACATGGATGTGCCTTCGGATCTTCTCTACTCGACCGACCACGAATGGGCCCGCCGCGAGGACGGGCGGGTGAGGGTCGGAATCACCGACTACGCCCAGGATTCCCTCGGTGATGTGGTCTACGTGGATCTTCCCCCGGTGGGAACCGAGGTGGAGGCCTCGGCCGGTTTCGGTGAGGTCGAGTCCACCAAGTCGGTGTCGGACCTCTTCGCTCCCGTGTCGGGAAAGGTGGTGGAGGTCAACGAGAGCCTCACCGACACCCCCGAACTGATCAACTCCGACCCCTACGGGGAGGGTTGGCTGGTGGTCATCGAGCCGAGCGATCCCTCCCAGCTCGACTCCCTCCTGGACGCCGCGGCCTACGCCGAGCTCACGGGGAACTGATCCCGCCGTGGCCGGTAGCTTCTGCAACCGATGCGGGCACGAGAATCCCCCCGGGGCGCGGTTCTGTTCCTCGTGCGGGGAGAGGCTCCGCCCCGAGGCCGACGACCGCACCCAGGGTTTCGACCCCATAGAGGCGGCCGAGCAGGAGAACCGGGCCGCTGAGGTCTCGGGCTACCTGGTGGTCACCAGAGGTCACCGGTCGGGAGTCCGGTTCCCCCTGACCGGGGAGAACGCCACCGCCGGCCGGCACCCCGAGAGCGACGTGTTCCTCGACGACATCACGGTTTCCAGGCGTCATGTCGAGATCCGCCGGGTGGGTGATCACCACGTGATTCGTGACGTGGGTTCGCTGAACGGAACCTACGTGAACGCCGAGAGGGTGGAGGAGGCGGTCCTCTCCGACGGCGACGAGGTTCAGATCGGGAAGTTCAAGCTGGTGTACATAGAGGAGTCCGGGGGTTCGACGGAGTGAGCCGGTCGCGGGAGCATCTCTCACTGGTCCTGGTCGAGGAGTCCGGGGGTTCGACGGAGTGAGCCGGTCGCGGGAGCATCTCTCCATCGGTGAGGTCCTGACCCTGATACAGCAGGACTTTCCCGATGTCACGATCTCCAAGATCCGCTTCCTGGAGAGCCAGGGACTGCTGAGCCCGGAGCGGACACCCTCGGGCTACAGGAAGTTCCGCGAGGCGGATCTCGAACAGCTTCGGTGGGTGCTGCGCCAGCAGAAGGAACGGTTCCTCCCCCTCAAGGTGATCCGGGAGAGCCTGGCCCGAGGCGAGCACCTGCGGCCCGAACCCGAACCCGAGCCACAGTCCGTCGCGGATCAGACGACCCGCTCGGGACCCTCCGCCGAGGGAGACCGGGCCGTTCCGTCCGGGAGCGCGGCCCCCGACGCCGCTTCGGCCGATGTCGGCGACGGGATCGGCGGCCTGGAGGATGTCGGGCCCACCTCCCTGGCCCTCTCCGTGGAGGAGCTGCTGGCGGCGACGGGGCTGAGTCCGGAGGACCTCCAGTCGCTGGAGTCCTACGGTCTGATCGAGTCGCGGTCGATCGGCCCCGCGACCTACTACGACGGTGAGGCGCTCATAGTGGCCAAGCTCGCCGCCGGCTTCGCGGTATTCGGGGTGGAGGCCCGCCACCTGCGCATGTACAAGGTCGCCGCCCAGCGGGAGGCCAGCGTATTCGAGCAGGTGATCATGCCTCTGGTCCGCCAGAGGAATCCGTCCTCGGCCCGCAAGGCCCGTGAGCAGCTCGAGGAGATGGCCCGCATGGGAGCCAGGATGAGAGGGGCCATGATCCGGCTGGCCCTGAGGGATCACCTGGAACCCTGAGCGGTGTCGCGGGCCGATGGGGGACCGACGCGGGCCATCGGGGGCTGCGGTGCCGGCGGACTTTTCGTGCCGCCCGGTTGGGGTTGGGACCGACGCGGGCCATCGGGGGCTGCGGTGCCGGCGGTCTTTTCGTGCCGCCCGGTTGGGGTTGGGACCGACGCGGGCCATCGGGGGTACTGCGGTGCCGGCGGTCTTTTCGTGCCGCCCGGTTGGGGTTGGGACCGACGCGGGCCATCGGGGGTACTGCGGCGGTAGTGTCTGGATGTGATCGAAATGGAGCTCATCGGAGTCCAGTTGGAGATGCCCTCCAACAGTCCTGTCCTGCTGCTGCGCGAATCCAACAGCCAGGGCAGGGTGTTGCCGGTCGTGATCGATCTGCCCGAGGCCCAGGCCATCGGGCGGGGAATGGACGGGGTGCGTACGGCCCGGCCCATGACCCACGATCTCATGAAGAATCTCCTCGACACCCTCGGGGCCAAGGTGGTCAAGGTGACGGTCACCGAGCTGGTCGACCGGACCTTCTACGCCGTGATCGAGTTGCAGACAGCCGGTGGAGAGAGCCTCGAGGTCTCCAGCCGCCCGTCCGATGCGGTGGCCCTGGCGGTCAGGACCCAGAGCCCGATCTTCGCCTCCGAGGAGGTCATGGACGAGGCCGGGCAGTTCCTGGAGGGGCTGTCCCGCACCGAGGATTCCGGCGAGGTGGACGAGGAGGTGGTGGAGGAGCTCGTCGACGAGTTCAAGGCCTTCCTCGACGACATCTCGCCCGAGGATTTCCAGAACTAGCACCCCGGCCCGTATTCGCGCGGACCGCGCGACAATTCGCGCGAACGGTGGTTGACCCGGCCGCTCCGCCCCCGTACCTTGCCTACAAGGACGTAGTTCCACCGATGTAGGCCTCACTCGGGGCCGGCGGTGGAGAAGGGACCGACAGATGGCAGGCGGAGCGGTAGAGAGCCAGTTCACGGGCAAGAGGGCGGCGGAGATCGCGGGGATCACCTACCGTCAGCTCGACTACTGGGCCCGTACCGATCTGATCCGGCCCTCGGTCAACGACGCCTCGGGCTCGGGAACCCGGAGGGCGTACAGCTACCAGGACCTCCTGGAGCTCAAGGTCATCAAGACCCTCCTGGACTCGGGTATCCGTCTCGAGCAGGTCCGCCAGGTGTTCGAGTACCTCCGGCACGACCTCGGCCAGGACGTGACCACCGCCAATCTGGTCATCAACGGCTCCACCTCGGTGCTGGTCAAGACGGGGGAGGAGATCATCGACCTGATCCAGAAGGGTCAGGGAGTGCTCAACATCCTTCCCCTGGCCGGGGTGAAGCAGGAACTCGACGCGGCCATAGTCGAGCTCTACCCGCTTCCCGAGGAAGCGTCGGCCGACCGCTCCTACGGTTTCTGAACCGAGGGGGCCTCACAGGGGCTTCTCAGCCCCACTTCCGGTACAGCTCGCCCACCCGCTTGGCTCCCGTGATCCGCTGAGCGGTTCGGCCCAGCGCCAGTCGGGGGTCGATTGCCTCCCTCTCGGCCACCTCCCGGCCCAGGGCCTGGCGAACTTCGGGGGTGAGGGCCATGAACTCGACCCTCATCTGGCCCGTCACGGTGAATCCATCGCCGGGGACGCCGATCACCCGGGCCCGCAGGTTGACCTGATCGTGGGTCAGCGGCAGGTGCATCACCAGCACCGCATCGGGTGAGGGCAGGTGGTGGGACCGGAGTCGGGCTCCCACCACCGACAGGTCCATGAGTTCCGATTCCCGTTCGGGTCCGGGATGTCCCCGGTCGTCGAGCTCGGACCAGAACACGGGGAGCTGCAGGTTGGCCCGGGGAGCCCGGCGGCCCTGCACCCGCCAGGCCCGGGTCGGCTGACGAAACGTCATGCGGACTCCGAGGC
>DRKF01000188.1 GCA_011051915.1 Acidimicrobiales bacterium
CCGATGGTCGCCCCGATCCCCGCTCCCGTCAACACCAGCCCCGGGAGCCACGCGGTGACGAACGCCGGCTCGGGCCCCAGTCTCCACAGCCACCACGACACCCCGGCAGCGTGCAGCAAGGCACCCGGGACGATCACCGTGCGGTGGCCCAGGCGGTCGGCGAGCCGTCCGGCCACATTGGCCACCACGGCCACCGTCGCCGGGCCGAGGGTTATGGCCAGTCCGGCCCTCAGGATCGAGTAGCCCCAGATACCGGTGAGAAACAGCACCATCGACAGGAAGAACGCGAAGAACCCCAACGAGAAGGTGAACAGTGCCAGCGATGCGGTGCGGAACGAACCGATACCGAACAGTGAGAGGGGGACGATGGGATCCCGGTGCCGGAGGGTCCGCCACATGAATCCGACCAGAGCGAGAGCCGAGAGGGGGAAGGAGGCGACAACGAGGGTCGAGGTCCAGCCCCAGTCGCTTCCCTGGGCCAGTCCGAAGGCGACCGCGGCGGTGGCCACCGTCACCAGCACGGCTCCCAGGAGATCGGGGCGCGAGGCGTCGGGATCGGGGACGGTCTCGCTGAGAGCGGTCCGGCCGAGTCTCAGCACCACGATCCCGAGGGGGAGGTTGACCAGGAACGCCCAGCGCCAGGACAACGCCTCGATGATGAGTGCCCCGAGCGAGGGACCGACGGCCACCGCCACCGCGAAGACCGCCCCCCACAGGGCTACGGCGGTGGCCCTTCGCCGCACCGGCCACGCCGCCAGGACCAGGCCCATGGACGAGGGTGTGACCATCGCCGCCCCCAGCCCCTGCACCGCTCGCATGGCGATCAGGAAACCCACCGAGGGAGCGGCGGCCACCGCCGCCGAGGCGGCCATGAAAACCCCGATCCCGAGGTTGAAGATCTTGCGTCTGCCGACCCGGTCGGCCACCCTCCCGGCCACGATAAGCAGCCCGGCGTAGAGAATGCTGTAGGCGTTGAGCACCCAGGACAGCGACGCCGTGGAGGCCGCGAACTCCGCTCTCAGTTCGGGGAAGGCCACGTTCACGATCGACACATCGAGCCCGATGAGGAACATACCCAGCCCGGTGGCGACCAGAGCCAGCCAGGCCGAACGTGGTACGGCGTCAGGACTCTCCCTCGCCTCACTGTCAGTCCCTTGTTTCATGCAAGTAACTATGGGCATACTTCCTATCGTGATGCAAGTGACTCCTGCCGTGTCGCAGGTGACATGGCCCCCGACCGGACCGGTTCCGCCGATCCACCAGCACCTGGTCCGTTGTCCCGTCCGGTGGGCACACCTAGCGTGGCGTCCGTGAAACGCAAGAGCTTCTCCGACATGGCCTGCCCGATAGCCCAGTCGCTGGAGATCCTCGGAGAGTGGTGGACCCCCCTGATTCTGCGGGACACGGTCCTGTTCGGCATCACCCGGTTCGACGAACTGCAGAACAAGCTCGGGATCGCCCCCACCGTGCTCACCGACCGACTGCACAAGCTCGTCGAGCACGGGCTCCTCGACCGCCGCCAGTACAGCCGGCGACCTCCTCGCTTCGAATACGTCCCCACCCAGGCGGGCCGCGACACCGAGCCGATTCTCAACGCCCTGGCCGACTGGGGTCGCCGCTGGACAGAGGTGCCCGAGAAACCGACCAACTGATCCCAGTCGACCACCGGCTCGACCCTGACCCTCCGCCGCGCCGCCCGAGAGCCGCTCGACCTCCACCGGGCCCCGAACCTTTCAGCGAATCCCGGTGTCGTAGGCCACATCGAGTTCTCCGGCCACGGGGACCGTGAAGCCCTGAGCGGGAGCCGTTCCCAGCAGGCCCTCGACCGGCTGGGGGACCAGGGTGTAGTCCCCGGCGGGAAGGTCGGCGGAGAACCGACCCTCGGAGTCGGTCGTGACGTCCTCCACCGGTGCGCCGGATGCATCGACGATCGACAGTCGCGCCCCGACGACGGGTCGGTCCTCACATCCGGACGCCGGAGGGTTCTGCACGGTCGGGCAGGTTGGACCGGCGTGTACGTATCCCCTCACGGGGAACTCCTCGAGTACCGGCCCGGGGGACCCCGAGGAGCAGGCGGCCAGGAGAACGAGGGCGGCGAGCAGTGCGGCGGAGAGCTTCATGTGGGTCCGACGATTCTGCCAGGGGTCGCGGTTCCCCGAGGTATCGGGAGCCGGGGGGAACCCCGACGATCCCCACCGACGTCGAAGAGGACATGAAACCAGTTCTCCTGATCGCCGTGACCATCGCCCTCATCGCCGCCGCCTGCGGGTCGGACCAGACGACCCCGTCCGACGGCGGGGGCTCCGCCCCTCCCGACACGAGCCTGCCGACCACCACCACACCCGACGGTCCCCTGGGAGCAGGGCCCTATCCGGTGGTCACCCTCGAGATCGCGGTCACCCACCCCGAGGCGGAGGCCCTCAGCTACACGATCTCGTGTCTGGGCGACACGGCCACCATCACCGGAGATGTCCCCCTCGACCCCGATCGGGCCTGTGAGGCACTCGGCCGGGAGGACGTCCGAACCCGCCTGGTCGAAGGCCCCCCGGGCAATCAGGTGTGCACCGAGATCTACGGCGGCCCCGACGTCGCCACCATCACCGGCTCCTACGACGGGGTCGACGGCGTACCGGTGGACACGACCGTCGATCGTACGAACGGCTGCGGGATCAGTGACTGGGACGTCCTCCTCGCCGACATCCTGCCTCCCGCCCTCGGTGTGGTGGAAGCGACTTCCTAGGAGTTCGCCCGGCCATGGGCCGTCCACGGTCGGAACACCGGACGACCTGGGACCGTCGGTTGGCTCAGTGGACCGAGCCGAATCCACCGGCCAGCATCCCGAAGCACCTTCGGACCAGAGCCGGTAGGTGAACCTCCTGGCCCGTCGCCAGCCAGTGACGTTGGGACGCCCTCATGGCGATCATGGCCGCACCCGCCATCAGGCGGGACTCCAGATCCTGCTCCTCCCGCCCCGAGCGGCGGGAGAGGACCTCGGCGACCGCATCCTCCCAGCCGGACTGGAGCTGCAGACTCCGCGCCTGCACCGATGGTGACCGGGCCATGATTCGGAAGCGGCGGGCCAGCAGATCTCTCTCGGTGTCGTAGTCCGTGGCCACCACCATGAAGGACGCCTCGAGGGCTTCCCACGGGCCCTCAACCTCGGGCCGACCCGCCAGCTGCTCGACAATGCGGTCCAGACGGTCGGCGTAGTCGGCGAGGACCACGTCCTCCTTGGTCGGGAAGTAGTGGAAGAACGTGCGAGGGGAGATCTCCGCGGCGCGGGCGATGGCCTCCACCGTCGTGTTCTCGAATCCGGCGGTTTCGAACAGCTCGAACGCCTTCCGCTCGATCCGTCGTCGCGTCTCCCGCTTCTTTCGTTCCCGCAGCCCGGTCTCGGTGGACATGGACATATCTTGACATTTTCTTGCGCTTCATGCAAACTTACAGTCACTGCAATTATTAGCCGCTGCCGCCCGAGTGGCCGGCGACAGACCACGACCGAGGTTCCCGAACCGACCGGGATCCGACGGAGGAGACGCTGACATGTCCAACTGGCTCTACCGGATCGGGCGACGAACCGCGCGACACCGCTATCTGATCGTGGCCGGCTGGGTGCTGATCGCCCTGACGGCCATCGTGGTGAACAAGACCGTCGATGCCGGCACCGTCGACGACTTCGAGGTGCCCGGGGTCGAGTCCCAGGAGGCCATCGACCTCCTGGACCAACGTTTCCCCCAGCGTTCGGGGGCCACCGCCCTGGTGGTCTTCAACACCACCGACGGGAGCGTCACCGACGCCTCGAACTCC
>DRKF01000189.1 GCA_011051915.1 Acidimicrobiales bacterium
CCATCAACGACGACTTCGCGGCCGAGGGGAACGAGGATTTCACCTTCTCCCTCACCTCGGGCCCCACCTCGGCCCCGACGTCCGCGGTGGTGACGATCATCGACAACGACCAGCCCTTGAACGCCAATCTCGACAGCTACACCACCCCCGAGGACACCACCCTGAACTCGCCGTTCGGCGTCCTGGCCAACGACACCGGGCCCGGGGCGGCCGTCCTGTCGGTCGACAGCATCGACACCTCGATCCTCAAGGGTGAGATCACGGCCTTCGACAACGCCACCGGACAGTTCACCTACGTGCCCCTGGAGAACTTCAACGGCGACGACTTCTTCTTCTACGACCTCATCGACGGTCTCGGGGGTCACGACACCGGCACGGTGCGCATCTCGGTGACCGATTCCAACGCCGCCCCCCAGATCGTCGACGACGAGTTCGGCGACGTCCTGCGCAGCGAGCCCTCCTCCCTCGACGTGCTGGCCAACGACACCGACCAGGACCTCGACCCCCTGACCATCACCACCGGTACCCTCACCACCGCGGCGGGGAACGAGGTGGACTGCTCGTCGGGAACCGCGTGTGAGTTCACCCCGGTCGGCGGATACGTGGGTCAGGACTCGTTCACCTACTCCGCCGAGGATCCCGCCGGCGCCTCCGGTACGGCCACGGTGACCCTGTTCGTGGGTATGCCCCGGGCCTGTGACCTCACCGGATCGAACCTGGTGGGTACCGCGGCCGACGAGGTCCTGTGCGGTACGTCAGGTGACGACGTCATCAGCGGCGGCGGGGGAAACGACGTCATCCTCGGCTTCGAGGGCGATGACACCCTCTCGGGAGGGGACGGCAAGGACCTGCTGGTCGGTGGGCCCGGCGACGACGACCTGACCCCGGGACCCGGTGAGAAGGACACCAGTGTGGGTGGCGACGGCATCGACACGGTGCACTACGTGGGAACCGGCGCCGGAACCGGAAGCGCCACCGGAGCCGACACCGTTGTCCTGACCGAGGACTCCGTGTCCATCGACACCGTCAACGACGGCGTGACCCCGGCCCAGGGCGAGGACGACTCCGACCTGCACGAGTCGGTCGAGAACATTCTGCTGGATCTGGGGGAGGGCAACGACCAGGTGACGGTGCAACCTGGAATCACCGCCACCATGGACCTCGACGGCGGTCCCGGCTTCGACCGGATCCAGTACGACATCACCGGACTGTCGGGGGTGACCGATTCGGGCAGTGTGATCTCCGCCACCGGGCGCCAGCCCGTCACCTACCAGGCCTTCGAGGTGGTCAAGACCGAGTCGTTCTTCGTGATCGGCACCCCTGGTCCCGACAACCGCCGGTTCCTCTCATCGGCACCCGAGGGCCTCATCGTCGACCTTCTCGACAGCGGGGATGTCCTGCAGATCGACTTCGGGTCCCTGGCCGGGCCGGTGAACGTGACCGACTCCGGCGCCACGGGTGACGACCGACTGATCGCCCACGGCACCTCGGGAGCCGACAGCTTCGAGATCGGCGCCACCAGCGTCGACCGCGGCACCGAGACCATGGGTTACAGCGGGGTCGAGGAACTCGAGGTTCAGGGAGCGGCCGGCGACGACGTGTTCCTCATCGACGTGGGGGTCGGTTTCAAGCCGGTGAGCCTGTCCCCCGATCTGCTGGTGGACGGCGGGTCCGGCGCCGACACCCTCGAACTCCGGGCCGAGACCGCCTGCCAGGTGGAGAGCGGAACCGTGAGTGTGGCCGGGGTGGGTTCGTTCTCGATCTCCTCCGTCGAGACGGTCCACGCCATCTGTGGCGGGGTGGAGCACACCTACTCGTTCACCTCGGGTTACTGGGTCGTGTCCAGTGCCGGGGTCGTCACCGGCTTCGGCGGAGTCGGGGACCACGGCGACCTCGAGGGCACCACCGTGCTGTCACCGGTCTCGGGCATGGCGGCCCCACCGGATCGCCAGGGCTACTGGCTGGTTCAACGCGACGGATCGGTCACCGCTTTCGGGTCGGCGCCAGATGTGGGCGACCTGCCATCGATCGGAGTCGTTCCCCGCTCACCCATCGTGGGCATAACACCCGACGCGACCGGCCGGGGCTACTTCCTGCTGGGGGCCGACGGTGGGGTGTTCGCCTTCGGCGACGCGGTGTTCCGGGGATCCACGGGCGACATCACCCTCGATCAGCCGGTGGTGGCCATGGCGTCGAACCCCCTCGGCGGGGGGTACTGGTTCGTCGCCGCCGACGGTGGCATCTTCACCTACGGGCCCGGAACCGGCTTCCACGGTTCGATACCCCAGGTGGTGCCCTTCGAGGACCTGGCCGCCCCGATCGTGGGAATGGCGCCCACCGCGACGGGTCGGGGCTACTGGCTGGTGGCGGCCGACGGCGGGGTGTTCGCCTTCGGTGACGCTCCGTTCCTCGGCTCGGTTCCCGGTGTTCTGGCTCCCGGTCAGACCCTGCAGGCCCCGATCGTGGGGATGACCGCCACCTCCAGCGGCCGCGGCTACTGGATAGTGGCGGCCGACGGTGGGGTCTTCACCTTCGGTGACGCCGAGTTCTTCGGGGCCTTCGGTGTGCCCGGCGTGACCTCCATAGTCGGACTGTTCGGCTGACCATGTCGACATCGGTACGGGCCCATTCGCCGGTCCCGGCGTCGCGCTTCGACGCGGACCCCGGCCTGGTCGGCGAATCGTCGTCGGAGGTGTCATCGACGATGCTCCGGACCGTTGAGACTGTGAGCGGGACGCTGACGGGACCGGTCGGGGAAACCGGCCACCTCGAAGGGCCGGGCGACCCGGCGCAGTGGTACCGGGGAGGCGTAGTGACAGGACAATTCCGCCGCCCTAGCATCGGGTGGAGAGAGAGTCGCGGCCGGTTGGGCGCGGCTCCCGAGCGGCGCAGAGGGCGAAGTGGGATCTAGAGGAAAGGCCTACCTGGTGGCAGCGGTCCTCACCCTCGCGATCGCCCTCCTCGCTCCGACACCGGCGGGGGCCCAGGTCTGCTTCGACGGAGTGGGCAACGAGGTCCCCTGTCCCACCGACCCCACCACTACGGCACCGACCACCACCGCCCCCACGACGACGACCTCCACGACCACCGCTCCCACCACCACCGCCCCCACGACGACGACCTCCACGACCACCACCACGGTGGCGCCGACCACGACCACGAGGGTCCGAACCACCACCACCAGGGTGCGCACGACCACCACCACCGCCCCCACCACGACCGCCCCCACGACGACCACCGTTCCACCGGTCACGGTGGCCGTCGAGGACGGAACGACCCTTCCCTCGACGACCTCGACCACCGAGGCCGGCTCCACGGTCCCCTCGACCACCGCATCCACCACCGAGGAGGGTCGGTCCGACGGCATCGGTTCGAGTGAACCCTCCTCCACCGGTCAGGAGGCCGGGGGCGTGGTGGCCGTACCCGGTGGCACGTCCTCGGGTCCCCCCTCGGCAGGAGGATCCTCGTCGGCGATCATCTGGGTGATCCTCATCGTGCTGAACATGGGCATGATCCTGGCGGTCGCCGTGCGCCGACGGATCCGGCGGCTGGCGATGATCGGGCCGGCCGAGGGAATCTGACCCGGCGCCCCGTCCGCCGAGGCCACCGGGCCCCGTTAGCCTCGGGTCCATCATGGATAGCTCAACCCCTGTCGAAGCCGATGTGGAATCGATGCTGGCGGCACGAATGGCCCGGGTTCGCAACCGCATGGCGACGGTGGGAGTCGACGCCCTCGTGCTCTCCGTCGGAGCCGACCTGCCTTATCTGACCGGCTACCGGGCCATGCCTCTGGAGAGGCTGACGGCGCTGGTGGTCACCCGGGAGAGTCCACCGGTTCTCATCGTTCCCGTGCTGGAGGCCCCGAGGGTCACCCCCCGTCCCCGGGTCTTCGTGGTCGAGACCTGGCTGGAGACCCAGGATCCGGTCTCGCTGATGGCCGCCGCCCTGGGTGACTCCCGGAGGGTGGCGGTGGGGGACACGATGTGGGCCCGCTTCGTGGTCGAGCTCCTCGCCCTGCGACCGGATCTCGAGCTGGCCCGATCGGCCGAGGTGATGTCACCGCTTCGGGCCGTCAAGGACCCGATGGAGATCGAGGCCCTCCGTCGGGCCGGGGCGGCCGCCGACCGGGTGGGGCGGGCCCTGCAGAGAGGGGAGATCCCCCTGGTGGGCCGGACCGAGGCCGAGGTTTCCTCCGAGCTGGGGGCCCGACTCCGCTCGGAGGGTCACGAGAGGGTCAACTTCGCCATAGTCGCCGCCGGGGAGAACGCCGCCAGTCCCCACCACCATCCCGGAGAACGCATAATCGAACCCGGTGAGGTGGTGCTTTGCGATTTCGGGGGAACCATGGACGGCTACTGCTCCGACATCACCCGCTGTGTCTTCACCGGAGAGCCGCCGGCCGAGTTTCGTGAGCTCTACTCCCTTCTGCTGGACGCCCAGCAGGCGGCGGTGGCCTCGGTCCGTCCCGGTGTCACGTGTGAGTCCATCGACCGGGTGGCCCGGGACATCATCACCGCCGGCGGTCACGGGCCTCATTTCATCCATCGAACGGGCCACGGCATCGGCATGGAGGAGCACGAGGACCCCTACATCGTCGAGGGCAACTCCGAGCCCCTGGTGGTCGGCCACGCCTTCAGCATCGAGCCCGGAATCTACGTTCCCGGGCGTTGGGGTGCCCGCCTGGAGGACATCGTCGTCGTCGGTCCCGAAGGTGTCGAACCTCTCAACCGGATCGATCACGAGCTGGTGACTGTCGAGAGCTGATGGATCTGCAGGCAGCGACGGTCCTCCTCCAGTGGGCCACCGGCGGATTGTTCTTTCTGTGGGTCACGACCCGACGACGCGAGGTCGGCCTCGGCTACGGGTGGCTGATGCGTGTCGTCTACCTGAGCATCGCCGCCGGATCCCTGGCGGTGGGCCTGCGCTACGGCACCGTCTGGGGGCGGGAGGGCGCCACCATCGGGTTGATCATCGTGACCCTGTACTCACTCGTGCAGTCCGTGGTCCGCCGCCGGGCCGGGGTGTCGGGTCACCGGGCCGAACACGACCGCAGATCCGAGCGGGTCGCGGCCATGACCGGTATCGAACGGGGGGAGCGGACCGCCCCCGCCACCGGGACCGAGTTCGATCCCCGGCTGGATCTGCTGGGCCCCGCCATCGGGCTGGTGGGCCTGGTCGCCGCCGGGCTGGCGGCGGGGGGTCCGGCCTGGTTGGCCGTGGCCCGGACGGTCGTGGGTGCAGCGTTCCTGGGGGCGGTCTCCGACGCCATGCTGTTGGGCCACTGGTATCTGGTTCAGCCGGGACTCAAGCGCGCCGCCCTCGTCGAGCTGGTGCGCTGGCTGGGCTGGATCTGGCCCGTCGAGGTGGGGCTGCTGCTCCTGCCGCCCGGGATGGTCTCGGTCTGGAACGGAACCATCGACGACTCGTACGGCGGGATCCTGGGTTGGTTCTGGGGGGCGAGTGCCCTCACCACCGTGGTCCTGGTGTTCGTGACCCGGGCGGCTCTCAGGGAGAGGTACTACTCCGCCGTGATGGCCGCCACCGGGCTGCTGTATCTGGCCATACTCACCGCCTTCGGAACCGACCTCGTGGCCCGGGCCGTGCTCTCGGGAGCCTGAGCCCCAGCCGGTCTCAGCCGGTCTCAGCGGGGTCGGGGTCGTTCGAGGTCGGCGCGCAACCTGTCCACCTCGGAGCGGATGTGGCACTGCGGGTGGTGGTCGTTCACCAGCCCCATGGCCTGCATGAACGCGTAGGCGGTGGTGGGTCCCACGAACCGCCAGCCGCGTCTCTTCAGGTCGCGGGCCAGGGCCACGGATTCCTC
>DRKF01000190.1 GCA_011051915.1 Acidimicrobiales bacterium
CCGAACTCCTCGTCGAGAAGGGACACAAGGACGCCGTGTCGATCCGGGCGGTGGCGGAACGGGTCGGGGTGAGTCCCCCTGCGATCTACCTCCACTTCGCCGACAAGGACCAGCTCTTCTACCAATGCTGCCGGGCCGGATTCGAGGAGCTGTCCCGACGGCTCGAAGAAGCGGCCGCCACCGAGGGTTCGGTGCTGGAGCGACTGGAACGGATGGGGCGGGCCTACATCGACTACGCCCTCGAGCGGGGAGCCCAGTACCAGGTGCTGATGACGGGAGGCGACGTCGGGTCGATCCCTCCCGAGCTAATGGAGGACGACCCGGGACTGCGGGCCTTCGCCGTCTTGGTGAGCACCATCACCGAAGGTATCGAGTCGGGAGAGTTCCGGGACGACCAGGATCCGGTGGCGCTGGCGGTGGCGGTGTGGGCGGCGGTGCACGGTGCGGTCATGCTGCTGCTCGACCGCCGGGAGGCGGAGGCGGTGAACTCCCCGGTGATGCCGCCGCTCCCGGCCACGGACGCCATCGTCGACGCGGTGGTGGCCATGGTCCACACCGGCGTCACGTCCCGACGCTGACCCGTCGATCGTCGAATCGGAGGCGCCGACAGCACCTGCCGACACCGGGCCGACGTGGTCGGGCCTCCCTCCTCGTCGGGCGCACCTCGCCGCCGACTCGCTTGTCGCCTCCACGAGGTTCCTCCAGGCCCCGACTCCCCGGCGGACCTACGAGTAGCGGAGACCCTCCTCGGGACGGTGAGTTCGGTGGCGGCCCTCGCCTCCATCCTGGACCGCCCCGTCGTCGGCGAAGGCCTCGATCGGGTCGGCCGGACGCCGATGGCGACCGCCTCCGTGATCGGACGAGTCGCCGGCCTCTCCTTCCTGTGCATCTCCTCCCTCGGTCCGGGGTGTCCGCGGGCCGGGCCGTCTACGGCGTCCCCTGCACCGCTGCCTCCGCCTGATTCCACCGCTCCCGCCCGCTGGGCGCTCGTTCGCCATGACACCCCGCATTCGCGGCAGGGCCCCGCTCCGAGGGGCCCAGGCCTGCGGTTTCTTCGTCGCGGGGGGCGGGGGGATTCGAACCCGCGACCTTCGGGTTATGAGTTGCCTCCCGAGGGTTTTCATCAGTTCTCGTCATTGCTCGAAATCGTTTGCTGGCAAGGGTTTTCGCAGGATCGGCGTGATGGCTGGTACCTACGGATAACCCCTCATGTCGCCCCATCCGTTAGAAGATCCGTTAGAAGTCCGACCTGAGGTCAGCCCCAGAAGATGGCGGTGGGGTCCCGCTCGATCTCGGCGATGAGGTCGTTCACGTGAGGAGTCGGGTCCACCAGGTCGTACTCGTGGAACTCGAGGTTCCGGTCTCGCCAGTACAGCGACCACTCGCCTCGCGCCTTGGTGTAGCGGAGTCGAGCGATGGGGAATCGGGTCCACTCCGGCCCGTACTCCGGTCGCCACGGTGGGCGGCACTCGACGATGGTGACGGTGCGGTCGGTCACGTCGAGTTCGTAGCGAATGAGACCGCGAGCACGCTCGGGGAGGTCGGCGTTGCGGGTGTCGACCCACCGGCGGAGTCGAGCAAGATCGTTCTCGGGGATCACGGCGATACCCACCTCAGGTCATCGGGATGCCAGCTCCAGGATCGCGGCGAGATCAGCCCGCCCGTCGAGGGCGCGTTCGACCTCGGTCTCGGTGACCAGGCCTCGGGCGAGCGCGTCGGCGGCGATGCGTCCCAGGTGCCCGCCGTCCATGTGATCGGAGGCGAGGTCGACGATGGTCCGAGCCGGCGTGGTGACTGCGAACCCGTCATGCACCGTCCACTCCTCCCGGTTCAGGCCACCCGACCGGAGGTGGATCCTGACCTTCGCCCGACTCTGGAGGCGTCGATCGGAGATGAACTCCGGTACGTCCGCGATGGTCACACCGAGGTCGTACAGCGCCGCTGCCGACCGGTGCGACACCCACAGATGCGGCCTGAGGGTCCGCTCCCGGGCCGACAGGTCCGGGGTCAGCCGCAGCCACGCCACTCGAAGCTGCCGATGGGGGTCGTACCCTGCTCCGACGATCCGGTAGACACCATGGTCGAGCCGCTCGATCGCGCCGCTCTCGACCGCCCGCTGCAGGACCATGTCGCTCACGCCCTCATGAGCCGCCTGCGCACGGGTGAAGTAGCCGTGCTGCGACTCGGCTACCGCAGCGAGCCGGGCACCGATCGGAGGTCGCCTCCGCCTTCTCATCACTCATGACGATAGCTGCAGACCTATCGCATAGGGATAGTTGTGCAGCATGATGTGGAGGACGGCCGACCGGGAGCTCACGCCCGCCCGAATCCGACGAACGGCGAAGCAGGAACTCGGCAGCATCGCATCCGAGGAGGTGTCCTCCACCTGGAGCCCTATCTCCTCGGCGATCACTTCTCGGAAGAACTCTGGGCCCTTCGTGCACCATCACCCGGGGGCACAACTTGGCGGGCCTCGAGCTCACTATTCCAGTTCCCTTTGGTTGTTGACGAGATAAGCTAAGCTTTCTATACAACCTTTGCTTCTGTGGATGGGAGCCGAAGGATGGCCGAGTACCTGCAGCGACGATGGGCGCCCCGATTCGAGGGGACAAGTCGCCGCGACCGGCAGGGTTGCAGCTACCAGGCATATCTTCCAGACCCCCTGGCCGGCTGGAACCTGCTCCTCCCCGCTGATCTGGCCGCCGACATCGCCGACGCCGAGGCCGCCGTCAGGGACCTGAATCGGGCCGGCGCGAGTCATGTCAGCCTCGAAGGCCTGGCACGGTTCCTGCTGCGCGCAGAGTCGGTTGCTTCCTCCAAGATCGAAGGCCTCGAGGTCGGCCCACGCAGACTGGTCGAAGCCGAGGCCGCGATCGCTCGAGGCGGCGAGGCCGCCGATCGCGTCGCCGTCGAGGTGCTTGGCAACATCGCCGCGATGGAGGCTGCCATCGACCTCGCCACCCATGCAGAGCACTTCTCGCTAGCCGACCTCTTGGAGATCCACCGTGTGCTGATGGAACGCTCACCGAGACCAGAACTCGGCGGGGTCATCCGACGAAGGCAGAACTGGATCGGCGGCAGCTCCTACAACCCGTGCAGCGCGGCGTTCGTCCCACCGCCGCCCGAGTACGTCGAAGATCTCCTCGACGACCTCATCGCATACGTGAACGGCGACGAGCACTCGCCCCTCGTTCAAGCCGCCATCGCTCACGCCCAGTTCGAAACCATCCACCCCTTCGCCGACGGCAACGGACGCACCGGACGGGCGCTGATCCACGTGGTCCTGCGCCGGCGAGGCCTGGCCCCCAGCTTCGTACCACCCATCAGCCTCGTCCTCGCCACCTCGACCGACGACTACATCGCCGGGCTGACCGCCTTCCGGCACCTGGCTTCGGCCGACAGCACCGAGCGGTCGGCGGCGGCGCAACGGTGGTTGCGGACCTTCGCCGCCGCCGCGATCCGGGCATGCAATGACGCCGAGACCTATGCCGAGAGGATCGACCAACTCGTCGAGGAATGGCGGGCCAACCTCCGGACCGTTCGAAAGGGATCCGCCCCGGATCTGCTCCTCAACGTCCTCCCCGGTGTGCCCCTCGTCACCGTGGGGTCGGTGGCCCGACTCATCGGCCGATCCGACGTCGCCGCCGGCGCTGCCATCAACCGACTCGTCGATGCCGG
>DRKF01000191.1 GCA_011051915.1 Acidimicrobiales bacterium
CAGGTCCAGCCCGGCGAGGGGGGACCTCGGGTCGGCCCCCGAGAGGAAGGGCGCCAACCACTCGGCGCAGTCCCGGGCCAGAGCCCGGTCGCTCAGGGACTCGGGGTCTATCCCGGTCGAAGCGGAGATGGTCCGGGAACCGTCGGATCCTCCTCTGGAGGCCAGGAACCGCAGTCGTGACAGCAGCGAGCGGTCTCGTTCGCTCCACGGCAGCAGGCCGATCCCCTCGGCGGTGACCGCTTCGACCACCGCTGATCCGATCTGCTCGACTCCGGGACGGAACTGGGACTCGGCCAGGACCAGCTCGCCGAGTCGAGAGGTGCGGCGTCCCGTGACCGGGGCGGTGCCTCCGGGCCAGCGCAACTCGTCCACCGTCGTGGGCCGAATCGTCGGTGCGGCGGAGAGGGACTCGCGATCCACGGTGGCGTAGGTGACGGCGGCCAGGGTCGGGGCCCCGGCCCGGTCCCCGCGTCGGACCTTCGCATTGCCGAGGTCGGCGATGACGATCCACTCCCCGATCCGGTCGGGGGAACCGGTGTCGCCGCTGATCGGGCTCCGGCCGACCTCGACTCCTCGACCCGATGTGAGAACGTGGATCGCCGTCCCCGGTTTCCGACGGGCAACTCGATCCGGGTAGCCGTGGAGTAGGAGCGACCCCACCAGATCGGGGCGGGTGTCCGGTGGTGATCCCCCGCCGGCGAGCCGGCGGAACCAGTCACGTGCCTGGCGGTGCACAGACCTCGGCACCCGCCGATTCCGCCAGAAACCGGTGACGAGCTCGGCCAGATCGGACCCGACCCGCTCGGGTCGCCAGTCCTCGTGGAGGACGGCGGCCAGAGCGGCAGCCGTCGCCACCGTCTCGGGTTCACCCGTTTCGGCCGCGGACACGAGGATGGCGGCGATTCGTGGATCGGTCGGCAGCCCGGCCATACGCCGACCCCTGGGCGTGATGCGTCCGGCCGAATCGACCGCCCCGATGTCGACCAGGAGTTCCCGGCTCATGAGCAGGTGATCGGGGGGAGGGGGATCGGGCCAGAGCAACTCCTCGGTTCGGGCGCCCCAGGCCGCGGTCTGCAACACGAGGGAGTCGAGCGGTGAATAGGTGATCTGGGGTGGGTCGTCCTCGGAGAGGTGGCGGTCCTCCTCGGCCGACCAGAGTCTCGTGCAGACACCGGGAGCCGTTCGCCCGGCCCGTCCGGTTCTCTGGGTGGCGGCCGAACGGCTGATCCGGACGGTCTGCAGGGTGGGAAACGAGTCGCCCGAGGCCATGACCGGCCTACGCCGGAAACCGCTGTCGAGAACGGCGGTCACCCCGGGCACCGTCACCGATGTCTCGGCCAGGGACGTGCTCACTATGACCCGACGCTCGCCCGGGAGGGAGGAGCCGAGGGCCCGATCCTGTTCCTCGGCCGGCAGGGAACCGTGGAGCCCGAGGACCGTCCACGGATCGCCCAGGATCCTGCTCAGGGTGGAAACGACCTGCCGGATCTCTCTCATTCCGGGGACGAAGACCAGTATGTCCCCCTCTGGAACACCGGTCGTGAGGCGGAGGGCCTCGTCGACGACGGCGTCGGAGAGGGGTTCGGTGGCGTCCCGTGGTCGGTACGAGACCGAGACCGGATGGGTACGGGCGGTGGTGGTGACCACGGGAGCGCTGGGAAACACTCTCCCCAGGGCGCCGAGGTCCGGGGTGGCCGACATGAGCAGGATCCTCAGATCCGGGCGCAGCCCGCTCTGGGCGTCGTGGGTGAGGACCAGGGCCAGGTCCGAGTCCAGACTCCGCTCGTGGAACTCGTCGAAGACGACCAGTCTCACTCCCTCCAGATCGGGATCGCGCTGGAGTCTCCGGAGCAGGACTCCCTCGGTGACTATCTCCATCAGTGTCTGTGGGCCGACCCGGTGGTCGTTGCGGACCCGGTAGCCGACGAGGTCTCCGACCTTCCCGCCGGACAGTTCGGCGATGCGGGCGGCCGCGGCACGTGCCGCGACCCGGCGGGGTTCGGTCATGATGAGCTTCCCACCGGCCAGGAGACCCGACTCCCGAACCAGGGGAGGAACGGTGGTCGTCTTGCCCGAGCCCGGAGGTGCGACCAGGACGACCACCGGGTGATCCGCGAGCTTTTCGACCAACTCGGGGACCACGTGCTCGACCGGCAGCCCGGTGGGTTGGTATCGATCGTGCATCAGGGCTCTCGACCTCGAATGAACTCGCGGTCCCGGGGACTGGCTACCCCCGTCCGGGTGGTGGAGACTCGCGCCCCGTGAAAGGTATCGCTCTCAGCCGCCGCCGAACCCCCGATCAGCGTTGACCGGTTCGGAGCCCCTGCTGGCGGCGCTGATCGTCATGGTGGCAGCCACCGTCCAGGCCACCGTCGGCTTCGGGCTGGCTCTCATCTCGGTGCCGCTGTTGACGCTGGTGAACCCGGATCTGGTCCCGGCTCCCCTGATGATCTGCGCGGTCGCGCTCTCCGTGCTGATCGGTCGCCGTGAGGTGTCCGACACGGACTGGCGGGCCGTGGGTCTCTTCATCTCCGGCCGGGTTCCGGGAGCGGTCCTCGCCGGGTTCATCCTGACGATCGTGGCCCGGGAGCGACTGGCGGTGGTCTTCGCCCTGGCGGTGATCGTGGCCGTGGCCCTCAGTGCCTCGGGTATCAAGGCTCGACCCACAGTTCTGAACTTCCTGGCGGCCGGTTCGTTCTCGGGACTCATGTCGACCATCACGGGGATCGGTGGGCCACCCATAGCCCTGGTACTCCAGGACGAGAACCCCTCACGACTGCGTTCGACGCTGGCCTGGTACTTCGCAAGTGGGAGCATCGTCTCCCTCACCGTGCTGGCCCGGGTTGGTCGCCTCGGCGGTCAGGAACTCCGGTTCGCGGCGGTGATGCTCCCCGGGGCCCTGGTCGGATTCCTCCTCTCGCGGTTCACCCGTCCCCTGGCGGAGCATCCCGGGGTGGTGCGGGGCGGGGTGTGGGCGATCAGCGTGGCCGCGTCGATCACCATTCTCGTACGGGAGCTGCTCTGAGTCCGAAGCGGTGACGGGCCCGGTGACGGGCCCGGGCCGGCGGAATCAGCGTCCGACGGTCTGCCAGATCAGCTCCGTGACCGATGCCTGAACCGCCATGGCGCCGTGAAGGGCCCCCAGAGTCGTGGTCTGGGCCCTCATGGATCCGGCCAGGGTGCGGCGTCGGGCCTCGGCGAGGTTGTCCTCACCGATGGCCTCGGGGGCAGGGGTCGCGGCGTTCATCGCCCCCATCGGGCCCAGGAACACGTAGCCGCCGGTCCAGGCGCCGAGGGCCGGGCTCTCGTGAGCGGTCGAGGACGGGAGAGGGGCGAAGGGGCCACCGGTGACATCGAATCCCACCGGGAACTTGGGGCCGTCCTCGGCGGCGAAGACGAGGTCGATGAGTCCGTCGGCGGGGAACACCAGTTCGGGACCCATGCCGGGCGTGCCGGTGAGCGGCTGATGGAGCAGGACCGTCTTCACCCGGTCGGCCATGGTTCCGAACACGTGGTTCCCCGCGCCCAGGACCCGGCCGTTGTCGATCTCGGTGTCTATGCGGTCGGCCTCGGGATGAACCGGCCGGCGGTACTGGGTGAGGGCATGGCTGGTGTTGACCGCGATCAGGGCCCGGGCCCGGCGGGACACGAACTCGGTGTTGATCACCATGGCCATGAACCGGGACAGCGGTCCTCGGTCGCGCAGGTGCGTCCACGCCTCGGGCTGGAGCAGATCGGCGGTGTCGGTGACCGTGTCGTAGGCCAGGTCGTAGTCGAGTCCCACCACTCGGAAGTTCGGGGCACCGGGATCCCGTCGGCGGTTCACCGCCCAGGCGGCCCGGAGGATCTCGACGTGTTCACGGTTGATGCTCAGGTGTCTGATGCCCCAGCGGTACACCAGGTTCAGGGCCAGATCGGGGTCGAAGTCGGGAGCACCGATCAGCAGGTCGATGAGGGGCTGGTCGTCGGCGAGCAGCCAGTCCACACCCAGGTTCCAGACACCGGCGTCCATCAGGTGGGGAATCAGTTCGGTCAGGAAGCGGGCTCCCTGGAGACTCGGCCCGAACTCGCCCAGGAACACGAGATCGTGGTGGCCGAAACAGCCGCTGATGTACTCCGCCGGTGAGGCGGCACGGTCCGAGACGTGCTGGTTCAGCCGCCCGACAAGGGAGTGGTCGACAGCTCCGAGATGATTGGCCCGTCGGAACTCGTCCACGGCATCGAGGGTCTGTTCGTCGGCGCCGGTGTCCATGACGGACCGAGAGTACCGATCCTCACGAAAAGTGCCAGGGCCGGGCCGGTTTTCCCTCCTTCGACCCACCCCCGGTGACCGAATCCACCGAGGGGCCGGGTTACCTGCCGGTTGCTTTGCGGGTGGCCGCCCCCGACGCGGTGTTGGTTGGGCGTTGGGGGGCTGGGTTATCTGCCGGTTGCTTTGCGGGTGGCCGCCCCCGACGCGGTGTTGGTTGGGCGTTGGGGGCCGGGTTACCTGCCGGTTGCTTTGCGGGTGGCCGCCCCCAACGCCATGCCCAACAGGGTTCCGGCCAGGGCGGCCCGGCCCTTCTCCGATCGGGTGGCCCTCTCGTAGCCGGCCTCGACGAGTTCCCTGTGGGCCTGACGGTTGCGGGCCTCGATGGTCTCGAGAGCGACGTCCACCTCGGCGCCGATGAACACGCAGAAGGCGGTCACGTACAGCCACAGCATCAGGGCGGTTATGGCCCCCAGAAGACCGGCGGCCCCGCTGAACTTGTCGACGTTGGCGGTGTAGATACTCAGCAGGCCCGAGGCCACGATCCAGACGATCGTTCCGGTTATGGCCCCGGGGGTCGTCAGCCGGAAACGGTTGGTAGGCCGGTTGGGCCCGAGATTGAACAGCACTGCGATGGCCATGGACATGAGCAGTATCAGCACCGGGAAGCGGGCGATCCCGATCAGCACCCGCCCGGCGGTGCCCAGATCCAGTGCCGCCAGCAGACCCGGCAGGATGGCCAGGGCGAACAGGGAGGCGCTGAACAGGACCACGGCACCGAACGTGAAGAGCAGAGCCGTTCCCCGCAGAGCCACGAAACCGCGGGTCTCCCGCAGTCCGTAGATCTGATTGAGGGTGGCTATGACGTGCTTGACGGCCGCCGACGCACTCCACAGGGCGGCGACTATGCCGAGGACCGCGGTCAGGCCCAGGCCGCCGGACGCCCCCTGGGCTATGGCGGTCAACTGGTCGGTGAGGAACAGCCGGGTGCTCTCGGGCGCCCCGCCCAGGGCGTCCTGGATCTGTCGCGTGATCTCGGCGGGATCGGCCACCAGTCCGTAGATCGAGATCGTGGCGGCCAGGGCGGGGAACAGGGCCAGGAATCCGAAGTAGGCGATCCCTCCGGAGATCACGGGGACGTTGTCCTGCTTGAGGGAGTCCTTCACCTCCAGGGCGACATCCTTGACTCTCGACATGATCGAGCCTCCTCACCGTCGTGGTCCCGGCCGGCGGCCGGGGTGGTGTCCGGGGACCGATCGTAGGCGGCCCCGGAGGCTCAGCGGTCGAGGACTCCCGAGGCGCTGACACCGCCGTCGGGTTGGCCCCCGGGTCCTGGGTACGTATCGTGAATCGGCCGGTAGCCGGGTCCCGGGGATCAGGGCACCGCCGACATCGAGAGTCGTCACCTGGGGTGCGACCGGGAGAGTTTGGGGATCACAAGTGACGCTTCATCTGCACGACACCCGGCTCGACAGAATCGTGGCGTTCGAACCGGGGCCGGTCGTGAAGATGTACGTGTGCGGCATCACCCCCTACGACTCGACCCACCTGGGCCACGCCGCCACCTATCTGACCTACGACCTGGTCGTGCGGAGGCTGGAGGATCTGGGCCATCTCGTGGAGATGGTTCGCAACTTCACCGATGTCGACGATTCGATCCTGCCCAAGGCCCGGGAACTCGGCATCGATTTCCTGGAGCTGGCCGAGACCGAGATCGCCAGGTTCCACAAGGACATGGCCGACCTGAACACCCGACCCCCGTTCTCCGAACCTCGGGCCACCGAGTGGGTCTACTGCATGGTCGAACTCATCGAGAACCTGTCGCGAGCCGGACACACCTACACCGTCGACGGCACCACCTGGTTCGACGTGACGACCTCGCCGGGGTTCGGGAAGCTCTCGGGTTACGACGAGGCCACCATGTTGGAGCTGGCCCGCGAGCGGGGCGGAACGCCCGACGATCCCCGGCAGCGGCATCCTCTGGACTTCGTGCTGTGGCTGCCCTCCGCCGCTGACGAGCCCTGTTGGGAGTCGCCCTTCGGCCCCGGCCGCCCGGGATGGCACATCGAGTGTTCGGCCATGGGCATGGCCGCCCTCGGACCGGTGATCGATCTCCACGGTGGTGGCAGCGATCTGATCTTCCCCCACCATGAGTGTGAGGTGGTCCAGAGCGAGTCCGTCACCGGTTCGACCTTCGTGAAGCACTGGATGCACACCGAGATGGTCTCCTACCAGGGCGAGAAGATGTCCAAGAGCCTGGGAAATCTGGTGTTCGTGAGCGATCTGGTCGAGAGGGGCGACGCCCGGGCGGTTCGCCTGGCGCTGATGAGGCACCACTACCGGACTCCCTTCGAATGGTTCGACGATGAGTTCGATCGGGCCATGGAGCTCCTGGGCCGGCTCCTCGAGGCCACTGGGGAAGTGAGGCGACCACAGGCCGGACCCCTGACCGATGCGGTGAGGGCCGCGCTCGACGCCGATCTCGACACTCCGGCGGTGGTCTCCCTGCTGGACGACGCGGCGGTGGCTCTGCTCGGCGCGGCACACCCTGACGAGGGTGCGGCGTCGGACCTGGCGGCGGCTTCGGCGCTGGTGGGTGTGGACCTCCTGGACCGAGACACCGTCGAGCGGGCCCCGGATTCGGTTGACATGTGACCTCGGTCCGCGTGGCCTACTGTCATTGCCATGGTTGAAGCGGACCGCCAGGGTCCCCAAGAGGGCGTCACGCGCATGGTCGACCCCCGCACGGGTCTGGACCCCACCCCGGGCCCGGCCCGGACGGTGACCCCCGATCCCGCCGACCCCCTGGACCGGAAGGTTCAACCCCTGGCGGCAGCCGCGGTGGTGGCGCTGGCTCTGGTGGTCGTGTGGTGGTGGAGACGCAGCCGTGGCCGCTGAGGCCGCGGGCACCGGATCGACACCGAGCATGCCCCGCTACATATCGCCCTCGGCGGCGGGGACCTTTCGGCGTTGTCCCGCCCGTTGGCGTTACCGCTACGTGGACCGCCTGCCCGACCCGCCCGGACGCCCGGCTCTGCTGGGCACGTTCGTGCATCGGATACTCGAGGAGTTGCTGGAACTCGAGCCGGATCGCCGCTCGCCCGAGGAGGCCCGGGTGGTGGCCCGGCGGGTGTGGCCCGAGATGGCCTCATCGGCCGACTTCGCCGCCCTCGGTCTCGACGAGGGGGAACAGCGCCGTTTCCGGTGGGACGGCTGGCATCTCATGGAGGCCTACTTCCGAATGGAGGACCCGGCTGCGGTCCGGGTCGTACACAACGAGCAGAGGGTGCGAGCGGTGCTGGAGGGGGTTCCCTTCATGGGGATCATCGACCGGGTCGAGCGGGTCGGCGACGACATAGTGGTGACCGACTACAAGACCGGCAAGGCACCCACGGCCCGCTACGAGGGTGAGAGGCTGGAGCAGGTCCTGCTCTACGCCGCGGCCCTGGCCGCCAACGGTTCGGAGCCGGGGCGGGCCCGCCTGATGTACCTGGGCAACCGGACCATCGAGGTCGAGGTGTCCGAGGAGGGCACCTCACAGGTGGTCGAGGCCCTGGCGGGCACCTGGGCCGAGCTCACCGAATCGGTGGGAGCCGACGAGTTCCCGACCCGTCCGGGACGCCAGTGCAGCTGGTGTCCCTACGCCGAGGTCTGTCCCGACGGTCGACTTCAGCTGGGCCTGCCCGTCTCGGCCTGAGGTCCGAGCGGTTGTTCAGGGACCGCCCGCCCACTACCGGCTCGACGGTTCGGTGGCCCGGGTGATCGGCTCGACGGCTTGACGGTTCGATGGCCCGGGTGATCGGCTCGGCGGCTCGACGGCTCGATGGCCCGGGTGATCGGCTAGCCGGCTCGACGGTTCGATGGCCCGGGTGATCGGCTAGCCGGCTCGATGGTCGGCGTCGCTCAGCCGACGACCTCCAGCTCGATGGTCGGCGTCGCTCAGCCGACGACCTCCAGCTCGATGGCTCGACGGGCCGGGTCGGCGGCCACCAGGCGAACCTCGACACGGGTGCCGGGATCGAGGCGACCCTCGATGTCGGCACTCACCGCCACGCTGGGAATCTGGATCCGGGACCGGCCCCGACCCACGGTCTTGGTTACCGTGGCCTCGAACACCTCACCGACCCGATCGGCGAGGACCATCGACTCCACGAAGTCGACCATGGCCCGGTCGAGGGAGCCCTCCCGGCGCCGGGCATCCCTGAGGATGTCGGGCAGCCGGGGCAGGCCGTCGAGGGCCCACTCCGGAACCTCGGACCCGGAGTGGATCGCCAGACACACCTCGTTGGTGAAACGGTCACCCACCCGCCGCAGGGGAGCGGTGACATGGGCGTACTGAGCGGCTATCGCCCAGTGGGTCGACTGCTCGGGAAGCTCACCGTCGAAGAACACGTAGTCGGCCCCGCGCAGCGCTCTCACCGCCTGGGCCAGCAGTGAGGCGTGGGAGGGGATGTTGGGTTCGAGGGTTCGGACCCTCTCGGCGTAGTCCATGTCGTCGGGCCAGTCGATGCCCATCGCCAGGGCGGCGCGACGGATCTCCTCCAGAACGCCCGGTTCGGGGCCGGGCAGGATCCTCAACAGCCCGATCCCTCCCTCGACCATGATCGAGGCCGCCGCCATTCCGGTGAGCAGGGATATCTGGGCGTTCCAGTCCTCGATGTCGACCTTGGTCTCCCAGACCAGGCGGTAGCAGTCGCCGTCGTGGACCACCTCCTGGCCGGGGAGGTTGAGGCTCACCCCGCCCCGTTGCCGTTCGATCTCGGCCCGTAGCAGGCCGACCTCCCGCAGCAGCCGCAGTGTGCGCGGCGCCTCGCCCCGGTCGAGCAGCGATGCCGCCCCCCGGTAGGACAGCTTCTCCCGGCTGCGGACGATGGCCCTCAGCACCTCCACCCCGGTCAGCTCTCCGGTGGCGTCGAGATCGAGCGTCCACAGGATCGAGGGACGGTCCTCGCCGGGCAGGAGACTCGCCGCCCCCTCGCTGAGCACGGCGGGATGCAGCGGGGTACGACCGTCGGGTGAGTACAGGGTGAGGCCCCGGCGGAGAGACTCGGCGTTGACGGGATCGCCGTTCCCGATGAAAGCGGCGGGGTCGGAGATCGCGTAGTGGACCCGGTAGCCGTTCCCCCGGGTCTCGATGTGCACGGCCTGGTCCAGGTCCATCGACTCGGGAGGGTCGATGGTCACGAACTCGATCTCGGTGCGATCGACAGGGTCGGCACCGGCCCGGGGACGGGCGGCGGAAACACCGTCGACCGCCCGTTTGGCCGCCTCCATCACGGTGGGGTCGAATCCGACGGGGATCCCTAGTTCCTCCCTGATGGCGGCGAACCCCTCGAGTAGACGGGCCGAGGGAGCTGATCGCATGGGCAGTCTCGACATGGCCGCAAGGTAACGCCTCCCGGGAAGCTCTACCTCCCCGGGGCCGGTATTCAGTTGTGGCTCAGCTGGACCTCGTGGAGCCGGCTGGTGTCCACGTCGTACACGAAGCCCCTGATTCTCTCCTTGTGGATGAGGAAGGGTGTCATGTAGAGCCTCTGGATCGATTGGCGCACGTCGTCGAAGGGATCGGAGAAGGCTTCGAGGGCCCACCAGGGCTTGATTCCCACCTCGTGCTCGATACGGGCCATGAAGTCTCTTTCCGAGACCTTCTGCAGACCACAGTCGGTGTGGTGCATGAGGAGGATCTGGGTGGTTCCCAGCTCCCTCTGTGACAGGCACAGCGACCTGATCATGTCGTCGGTCACCACACCCCCTGCGTTGCGGAGAATGTGGGCCTCGCCGTTGCCCAGGCCCAGGATCCGGAACACGTCCATCCTGGAGTCCATGCAGGTGACCACAGCCAGCTTGCGCGAGGGGGACACGGCCAGGCCGGACTCGGAGAAGCGCTCGGCGGCGAGCCGGTTGTTGTCCAGCAGCTCCTCGAAACCCGAAGTCACCGATGCGTTGTGGGGCGAGGACGGTCCGGGTGAGGTCCACTGACGGGTGGTGCCACGGGTTCGGTGGGTGTTCACGAGGGGTCCGATCTGTGGGTCTCTGCGGTTGGGTCCTCCGCGGGGGAGACCCTGTTGACCCCGGCGGAGAGAAGGGCGGCACCGAGTACGGCGGCCGTCAACGAAGCAGCGAGGATCCCGACCTTGGCCCGACCGACGACCGTGGGATCGTCGAATGCCAGTCCCGAGACGAAGAGTGAGACCGTGAAGCCGATCCCGGCCAGGGTGCCGGCACCGGTGATCCCCTTCCACGAGGTTCCCGCCGGCAGTGAGGCTCCGCCCGTGGTGGTCACCAACCAGGTGGAGAGCACGATTCCGAGCGGCTTGCCCACGACCAGACCCACCACGATCCCGAGGGTCAGCGGTGAGGATGCGGCGTCACCGATGACCCCGCCTGTCAGCGGGATCCCGGCGTTCACGAAGGCGAACAGCGGAAGGATCACGAACGCCGTCCACGGATGCAGCAGGTGCTCGAGTCGCTCGGCCACCGATACGGACTCACGGGCCTCGAACAGGGTGCGGCGGAGCCGGTCCCAGGATCCGCCCGCCTGGTCGGCTCCGTCGCCGACCCCCGAGAAGTGGGGGCGTGCCGGTGTCATCAGCCCGAGAATCACCCCGGCAATGGTGGCGTGAACCCCCGATTCGAGGAACGCCAGCCACACCCCGGCCCCGACGGCGACATAGAGCGGCACGAACCTGATGCCGATCCTCTTCATGGCGGCGATACCCAGCAGCAGAGCCGCTCCGGCGCCCAGCCAGGGCAGTGAGAGCCCCTCGGAGTAGAACACGGCTATCACCAGGATGGCGATGATGTCGTCGACGATGGCCAGGGTCAGGAGGAAGACCTTCAGCCCCCCGGGAATCCGGGAACCCAGCAGTGCCATCACACCCAGGGCGAAGGCGATGTCGGTGGCCATCGGGATTCCCCACCCCCGCGACCCCTCCTGTCCGACGGTGAAGGCCAGGAAGATCGCGGCGGGAACGACGCTGCCCCCGACCGCGGCCACGGCGGGGAGCAACGCCGATCTTCGGTCCCGGAGTCGTCCCACGACCAGTTCGCGCTTGATCTCCAGGGCGACCACGAAGAAGAAGATCACCATGAGGCCGTCGTTCACCCAGTGTTCGATCGACTGGCTCAGTTCGACGGTGCCCGCTGCGAACACGGTGACCTTCGTCTTCCAGAACTCCGCGACGTCGGGTCCCACCGCCGTGTTGGCGACGACGAGCGAGGCGACCGTGGCCAGGACCAGGGCCAGACCTCCGGCGCTCTCCAGATGCAGGAACTCCTGCAACCGCCCGGTGATCCTCTCGACCGGTCGTGCCGCGACCGAACGGGCCCCAACCCCGGCGGAGAGGTTGTCGGAATCGGGTGAGTCGTGGACCGGGCTCCGATGCCCGCCGGTCGCGTGGTTCCCTTCGGGTGAAGGCTCATCGTGGGTCTGGGGTGTCGTCATGGACTCGTTCGTGGTGGGAGATGGGAGGGTAGGAGGGACCCCTGTGGCGGCCGGATCCCCGGGAGAACTCTCGGTGGGCGGGCCACCCGGTCGATTCCCCAGGTACCCGTTGACGGCGAAGGATCAGTCCCGGACGCTCGCGGGTGGTGACGTCGCCGACAGGGGGACTCGGGGACTGCGTGGCGTCATCGTGGCGTCACATCCGGGCTTGGCTTCCGGCGTCGAGGTCGGATCGGTCAAGCGGTCCTCGGGCCGGGTTGGGCCCTCTGTCCGCCGCCCGGCCATGATGGCAGAGAACTCCCCTCGGAATGGGTCGGGGTCGGCTGGCCGGCCCCGGAGCTCCCGGGCCGGCAGGCCCCACGGTGGACGAAGTAGTGGAAGGCCCGATAGCCGGCGTGGGCGGGCGCCGATGGACGGCGGTCTCACGGCCGGGATCAGCGCCGGCCGGGG
>DRKF01000192.1 GCA_011051915.1 Acidimicrobiales bacterium
CCTCACGGCCACCCTCCAGGGCGTGGGCCCGGTAGTTGAGTCCGATGGCGAGGAACTCCGGCGGGCGGGCCACCGGGGCCAGGAGCCGGTTCTCGTCGAGGGGGAGTCGCCGCCCCGACGCCACCGCCTCCGTGAGATCGGGGACACCGTCCGCCGCGTCGAAGACCACGCCCCAGTCGTCGGTGTCCCCCCAGGGGGCCGAATCCACCAGGACGACCTGGTCGCCCTCGGGTCCGCGCTCCACCACCGCCAGGGCCGGACCTTCGGGAGTTGAGTATCTAGCCAGTCGCATACCCGCACAATAGGCCTCGTGGCTCCTCACGGCATGAGGGTCCCGGTCTCAGGTCCGACCCCGATCCGACCGATCAGAGTCTTGAGACCGGGCGTTCAGCGTGGCACCCTGGCCACCCAGTGCGCGATTTCGACCCCGAAGGTCGGAACGCGGATCGCCGAAAGCGAGGACGAGGCCGCAATGAGCACGGGCGGACACTCCCAACTGGGAGCAGAATCCATCACCGATCCGGTCTCGGGGCTACCCGACGGGCGTTTCTTCGAGCTGGCCGCCGACCGCAAGGTGGCCCTGGCCCGCCGCACCCTGAAGCCGATCGCCGTCGCCTACTTCGCCATCGACGACTACTCCGGTTTCGCCCCCTATCTGCGAGATCACGCCGTGAGGGTGCTGAGTCGGGTGCTGCAGAACACCCTCAGGGACTCCGACACCCTGTGTCTGCTGCGAGAGGGTGTACTGGCCGCCATGCTCGACGACACCTCCGAGACCGGTGCCGTGTGGGCGGCGGACCGTATCCGCCGGGCTCTGCTGGAGACCCCCGCCCGTGACGTGGTCACCATCTCCGCCGGGCTGGCCTGCTATCCCTCCCACGCCCTGGGTCCCGCCGAACTCCTGGCCGAGGCCGAGAAGGCCCTCGCCACCGCCATCCAGCTGGGGCCGGGTCGCATCGAGATCGCCACCGCCGAGCAGAACTGAACCGAGGTCCCCGATGGACACCGATCCCAGCGCCTACTTCGAGGGCAAGGTCGCCCTGGTCACCGGTTCCTCCAGCGGCATCGGTGAGGCCATCGCCCGCCGTCTGGCCGGGGCGGGGGCCCGGGTGGTGGTCAACTCGGCCACCTCGGTGGACGCCGGCGAGGCCCTGGCCGCGGTCCTGGGCGACGCCATCTACCACCGGGCCGACATCTCCGACGAGGAGGCCTGCCGGGCCATGGTGTCCCGGACCGTCGAGTGGGGCGGGGGGCTCGACATCCTGGTGAACAACGCCGGCTTCACCCGTGTCATCCCCCACGGCGACCTCGACGCGGTGACCGACGAGGTGTTCCGGCGGATCTTCGACGTGAACGTCATGGGCACCTGGTACCTCAGCCGGGCCGCCATGGCCCCCCTGCGCGACAGCGGCGACGGATCGATACTGAACGTGACGTCGATCGCCGGGGTTCGCCCCGTCGGCAGTTCGATCCCCTACGCCATGTCCAAGGCGGCGTTGAACCACATGACCCGGCTGATGGCCAACGTCGCCGGTCCCGAGGTGCGCGTCAACGCCGTGGCCCCGGGTCTGGTCCGCACCCCGTGGACGGCGGACTGGGACACCCTCCACGAATCGATGTCGGAGGCGGTGCCCCTGGCCCGTTCGGCCGAGCCCTCCGATGTGGCCACGACCGCCATGGGGATACTGGCCAGTCGCTACATGACGGGGGAGATCGTGGTCCTCGACGGGGGAATGCAGCTCCGCTGATCAGCCCCGCCGGGAATCGACGCGGGACAGGCCGGGAAATGGCCGTGACCGGCCGGAACCTCCCTCAGTTCTCGGCGCCGACCTTGGCCCGGATCTCCACGGGGTTCTCGATGGGGAAGTGACAGGCCACGAAGTGACCATCGCCCACCTGTCGGATCTCCGGCTCCTCGGCCGCGCATCGATCCTCCGCCCGCGGACAGCGGGTACGGAACCGGCAACCCGAGGGCGGATGGATCGGTGACGGAAGTTCCCCCTCCAGACCCTCGACGACCTTGATCTCGGCGTCGGGATCGGGGATGGGGATGGCGGACAGCAGGGCGTAGGTGTAGGGGTGGGCCGGGTTGGAGTAGAGATCGTCGGGGTCGGCCACCTCGCACAGCTTCCCCAGGTACATCACGGCCACCCGGTCACTGACGTTCTTCACCACGGCCAGATCGTGGGAGATGAACACCATGGTGAGCCCGTAGCGCTCCTTCATGTCCTCCAGCAGGTTCAGGATCTGGGCCTGGACCGACACGTCGAGGGCGGACACCGGCTCGTCGCAGATGAGCATTTTGGGATCCATCACCAGGGAACGGGCGATGCTTATGCGCTGACACTGGCCGCCGGAGAACTGGTGGGGGCGCTTGTCCATGGCCACGGCTGGATCCAGTCCCACCGTGTCCAGCATCTCCTCCACCTTGGCCAGACGGGAGTCCTTGGCCCCCTCCTTCCAGATGTTGAGGGGCTCGGCCACTATCTCCCCGACCTTGCGCCGGGGGTTCAACGAGCTGATCGGATCCTGGAAGATCATCTGGAACTTGGGCCGCATCCTGCGGAGTTCACGGTCCGACAGGGTGGTCATCTCGGTGCCGTCGAACTTGACACTGCCTCCGGTCGGACGCGGCAGCTGCATCATGGCCCGACCAGTGGTCGACTTACCGCAGCCGGATTCGCCCACCAGTCCCAGCGTCTCCCCCTCGAGAATGTCGATGGAGATCCCCGAGACGGCGTGGACCTTCAGCCCGGTGCGTCCCACCGGGAACTCCTGAACGAGGTTCTCCACCCTGAGGATCGCCTTGCCCTCGTTCCTGAGGTGTGCGGTTCCGGTGCCGGCCATCAGGAAGCTCCTCCCACGGTCACGGCCGTGCCCTCGGCCTGGTTCCGGGCCAGGGCGTCGGCCCCCTCGGGTGTTCCCACCGGGTACCAGCAGGCGAACTGGTGGTCGGGTTGGGAGCCCTCGCGCAGTGGCGGGCGCTCCTCGTGACACCGGGGCTGGGCGTAGCGGCAGCGGGGGCTGAATCCGCATCCCTTCGGCGGGTTGATCAGATCGGGTGGTCGGCCGGGAATGGTGTTGAGCCGGGTGTGGCTGTGGTACTCGATCTTGGGAATCGAGTTCATCAGGGCCTCGGTGTAGGGCATCTTCATGTCGGCGAACAGGGTGCGGGTGGGGGCCTTCTCCACGATGCGCCCGGCGTACATCACCGCTATCTCCTCGGTGCGGTTGGCCACCACGCCCAGGTCGTGGGTGACCAGCACGATGGCCATGTCACGGTCGCGCTGGAGATCACCCAGCAGGTTCAGGATCTGGGCCTGGACCGTCACGTCGAGGGCGGTGGTGGGCTCATCCGCGAAGAGCAGCTTGGGGCCGCACGCCAGGGCGATGGCGATCATGACCCTCTGGCGCATCCCGCCCGAGAGCTGGTGGGGGTACTCCTTGAGGCGGCGGGCCGGCTCGGGGATGCCAACCGCCTTCATGAGTTGGAGGGCCGTCTCGGAGGCCTCGTCGGAACTCATGTTGAGGTGGTGTCGCAGACCCTCGGTGATCTGGCGACCGATCTTCACCACCGGATTCAGCGAGGTCATCGGATCCTGGAAGATCATCGACATGGCCGGGCCCCACACCTCGCGGAGCTCGCTCTCCTTCTTGCCGATGAGTTCCTGGCCCTCGAAACGCACACTCCCGTGGCTGATCACGTTGTGGCGGGGCAGGAGCCTCATCATCGACCGGCTGAGGACGCTCTTGCCCGAACCCGATTCGCCCACGACCCCCAGGGTGCGGCCCCGGGTTATCTCCAGGCTCACCCCGTCGACGGCCTTGACGACCCCACGAGGGGTGGCGAAATGGGTCCGGAGATCCCGGACCTCGAGCAGGGCGGCGTCGTGGCCCCCGGTCGTCGCCGTCGATGTGCTGGTATCGGTGACCGGATCGGTCATCGCCTCCCCTTCGTACCCCTGTGGTGTGAGCCGGCCGGGGAGTCCAGGACCCGTCCGCGCCGGTGTGGCAACCGTCACTCTTTCCTGTCGGGAGGCTACTAGTCAAGGAGACCGCCGACGGCCCGACTCCCGGTCACAGCCCGAGGGCCACACCCCCGAGGGACCGGGGGTCCGAAGCACCGGACCGGACACCGTTGGCGGCGATGTCGATCAGGTGGGCGTGACCGAAGGAGCTGTCGAACGCCGGTCGCTCCACCACGTCGTGGCCCAGCTCGGTGAGGCGCCGGGCCCAACCCGGTGCGTTCGCCTCGACCTGGACGACGATGGAGCCCGGATCGCTCCAGGTGTCGAAGCCACCGTCGACCGCCGAGGCCAGGCGCCACCGACCCGCGGCGATCACCCGGGCCGCATCCTCATCTCCGTGCAGCAGCCGGGCCAGCATCTGCAGAACCACCTGGGGCTGGCTGTCGCCTCCCATGGTTCCGAGCACGGCCCGGAGGGATCCGTCGGGGCGGGTCACCAGGGCCGGCGCCAGGGTGTGGGGTGGGCGGCGGCGGGGTCCGTACTCCGCCCCGTGGCCCGGTATCAGATTGAAACCCTGGCCACGGTTGTGCAGGAAGATCCGGGTGTTGGGCTCGACCAGCCCCGAGCCCCAGCCCGAGGCGTTGGATTGGATGAACGAGACACCCATTCCGTCCCCGTCGACGGTACACAGGTAGATGGTGTCGCCCTCGGCTCGGGGACCGGCCAGGTCCGCCGCCCGGTCGGGACGGATGCGGCTCCTGAGTTCCCGTATCCGCCGATCGGACACCAGGGCCTCGCCATCGGCATCCTGATGAAGTACCTCGGGCCGGTCCCTCCCGGCCTGCTTGGCCGCCTCGATCAGCAGGTGGGCCCACAGGGGATCCTCCGGATCGGTCGGTAGGGCGGGCCGCTCCAGGCCCGAGGCGATGGCCGCCGCCAGGAGCGAGAGATACCCCTGGGAGGCCGGGGGAGGAGTCCACACGCGGTGGCCCCACGCCTCCACGGAGAGGGGCTCCACCCAGCGGGCGTGAACCGTCTCCAGGTCCTCCGTCGTGTACTCCCCGGCCCCCAGTTCGACCAGACCGGCTCCGAACTCGCCCTCGTAGAAGGCGGAACGACCCTCCGCCGCGATCGCCCGCAGGGTTCGGGCCAGTCCCGGGCGGCGCACGACGTCTCCGGGTCGGAGGGAACCGTCGGAGGGGTAGTCGCCCGTTCCCGGCTTGCCGGCCACTCGGGGCAGCAGGGCGCACAGGGTCATCCCGGCGGGGAACCCCTCCTCGGCCAGGGTGATGGCCGGGGCCAGTATCCGGGCAGGCTGGAGGCGGCCGTAGCGATCGTGGAGGGCCTGCCATCCGTCCACGCAACCCGGTACCGGAGTCGCCCGGATGTCGTCCCAGGCCGGCATCGAGGTGTGCCCCTCCGAACGCAACCGGTCGGGGTCGGCCCCCGAGCCCGCCGCGCCCGAGGCGTCCAGTGCGCTCGGGGGCCGTCCCGGTTCGTGCACCAGGGCCCACAGGTCGCCACCGAGGCCGCACATGTGCTGGGTCGTGACCGCCAGCACGGCGTTGGCGGCGATGGCGGCGTCGACGGCGGAACCCCCGTCCGCCAGGACCCCGACTCCGGCCACTGAGGCCAGTTGATCGACCGTGGCCACCATCCCCCGGGTCGATCGGTGGGTCACGAAGGGGGCCATGAGAGGTCTGCGCATGTCCCGAACACTAGAACCGGGGACACCCCGGAGGTGAAGAGGCCATCCCCACCGGCGCCCCACCACCGAATCCCGCCCCGACCGGGACGCCCCGGACGCGAAGAGGTCCCGCCCCCTGGGGGGCGGGACCTTCTGCCACGAGGTCGGTCGCGTCAGCGCCGCTTGGCCCGACCCAACAGCCACGCCTTCATGGGAGCCGAGGTGGACAGCTTGATGGAGCGGCTCTTCTTGATCTTGATGGGAGCGCCGGTCTGGGGGTTGCGGCCCTTGCGGGGACCGCGCTCGGCCATGGAGAACGAGCCGAAGCCCGGCCAGGAGACCTTCTCGCCCGCCTTGACCTGCTCGGCGGTGTAGTCGAAGAAGGACGCCAGAACGCTCTCGGCCGTCTTCTTGTCGGTGTCGGCCCGCTCGGCCACGGCCGCTATGAGCTCCGCCTTGGTTGCCATTGTGTTGAACACTCCTGTGTTAGGGGGACGCCGTAGTGAACACCCTCAGGGACAGGAAATGGTGGATTTCCGGGGGTTTTCTGCCCTGGAACCGAAAAATCCCGCCTGTGTGCTGCGATTCAGGGCAACAGGACGTTCGGATTGAGGGTCCCGTTGGGATCCAGGGCCGCCTTCAGACGCCCGAAGGCGGCGATCTCCTCGGGCGAACGCACCAGGTGCAGATAGCGCTTCTTGGCCGTACCGATTCCGTGCTCGGCGCTGATCGACCCCCCGAACGTCGCCGCCAGGGTCAGGACGAGCTCCTCGGGACCGCGTTCCACACCCGGGCCGGGAGACCCGACGGAGACGGGTCGGATCAAATTCCCCGAAGGAGCTGGATCCCCGCCCGAGTCCCGACCGGGAGACCCAACCGACTCGGGTCGGATCACGTTGACATGGACGTTGGCGTCACCGAGATGGCCGAACACGTAGACCTCGGCGCCGGGATACTCCGAACCCAGCCTGGACGTGACCTCGGCCACGAAGCCGGCCAGGCGGGGTAGAGG
>DRKF01000193.1 GCA_011051915.1 Acidimicrobiales bacterium
TCCAGCAGCCTGCGGGCCGACTCGACATAGTCGTCCTCGCAGATGGAGTCCCCGATCTCGTGTCCGAGTGCCTTGAAGAACGTGAAGCACATGCCACCACCGATCAGGAGGCGGTCGACTATTGCGGACAGGGCCTCGATCACGCCGAGCTTGTCGCTGACCTTGGCCCCACCCAGGATGGCCACGAAGGGCCGCCGGGGGGAACTCCTCATACCCCCGAGGATCTCCACCTCCTTCTCCAGGAGGCGGCCGGCCGCGCTGGGGAGGAAGCGGGGAGGACCCACGATCGAGGCGTGGGCCCGGTGGGAGGCACCGAAGGCGTCGTTCACGTAGAGGTCCTGCCCCTCGATCAGGCGGGCGACGAACGCCGGGTCGTCGGCCGTCTCCCCCGGATCGAACCTGAGATTCTCCATCAGCTCCACCCCGGGGAGCAGCTCCTCCAACCGCTGGCGTACCGGAGCCATGGAGTAGCGGGGGTCGGGGTGGCCCTTGGGACGACCCAGGTGCGAACAGGCTGTCACCGCCGCCCCGCGTTCCATCAGCCACTCCAGGGTGGGCAGCGAGGCCCTGATCCTGAGGTCGTCGGTGATGACACCGTCGTGGATGGGGACGTTGAAGTCGGTCCGGACCAGGACCCGGCGACCGTCGACGTCGCCCAGGTCCTCCAGTCGGGGTACGTCGAAGGTCGAGCCGCCCATCAGCGGCCGGCGGTGATCATCGTGAGATCGACGAGACGGTTGGAGTATCCCCACTCGTTGTCGTACCAGCCGGCCACCTTGACCATCGAGCCCATGGCCATGGTCATGCCCGAGTCGAAGGTGCAGCTGGCGGGACTCCCGACGATGTCGCTGGACACGAGGGGATCCTCGGAGTAGTCGAGGACGGCGGAGAGCGGTCCCTCCGACGCGGCCGCGGCGTAGGCCGCGTTCACCTCCTCGACGGTCACCTCGGCGTCGAGTACCGCCGTGAAGTCGGTGATGGAACCGTCGGGAACCGGGACCCGGATGGCCGAGCCGTCGAGACGGCCCTGCATGGACTGCAGCACCAGGCCGGTGGCCCGGGCGGCGCCCGTGGACGTGGGGATGATGTTCACCGCTGCGGCCCGGGCCCGACGCAGGTCCTTGTGGGGTCCGTCCACGATCATCTGATCACCGGTGTAGGCGTGGATGGTGGTCATCATCCCCTTCTGCAGACCGAAGGCGTCGTCGAGGACCTTCACCATCGGGACGAAACAGTTGGTGGTGCACGAGGCGTTGGAGATGACCTTGTTCACCTCGGGATCGAAGTCGCCGTCGTTCACCCCCACCACGAAGGTGGCGTCGGCTCCCGAGCAGGGGGCGGACACGATCACCAGCGGCGCCCCGGCCTCGAGATGGAACGCCGCCTTGTCCCGGGCGGTGAAGATCCCCGTGGACTCGATCACCACATCCACCCCGAGATCGGCCCACGGCAGCTCGCGCGGATCACGCACCGAGAGGACCTTCAGCACGTCGCCGTCGACGGAGATACCGTCGTCGGTGGCCACGATCTCCATGTCCAGATTGGGATGCACGGAGTCGTGCTTGAGCAGGTGGGCCATGGTGTTGCGGTCGCCCAGATCGTTCACCGCCACGAAGTCGATGTCGACTCCCTGGGCCTTGGCGGCCCGGAAGAAGTTGCGGCCGATGCGGCCGAATCCGTTGATTCCCACGCGGACGGTCATGTCAGGGTTGCCTCCTGCCGGGCTCGGGCCCGACGGCTGTGTCGGTTGTTCACCTGCCGGGCTCGGGCCCGACAGCTGGGTCGGTTGTTGATCTGCCGGGCTCGTGCCCGACAGCTGGGTCGGTTGTTGATCGATTGTCGGTATCGAGGTCAGTTGTGCCGGGTGGGACCCGACCGGCTCCACCGGCCCGGGGCCGGATCCGCCGTGTGCAGCCTCACTGGTGTCATCGGTCGACGTCGCGGTGCTGTACAGACAAACGGTAGCCCCTCGCCCGCAGACGCCGGGCCAACTCCTCGGCCAGGGCCACACTGCGATGGTGTCCCCCGGTGCACCCCATGGCGATGGTCAGGTAGCTCTTGCCCTCCTTGACATAGGCCGGCAGGAGCAGATCCAGCAGCAGGTCCAGGCGACGCAGGAACTCCGCGGTGGCCTCCTGGCCCAGGACGTAGTCACGAACGGGCCGGTCCAGCCCGGTGAGCGGCCTCAGCTCCTCCACCCAGTGGGGGTTGGGAAGAAAGCGGCAGTCGAGGACCAGATCGACATCGCGAGGCAGCCCGTGCTTGTAGCCGAAGGACGACACGGTGGTCCGCATGAGCTGGTCGGCGGTCTCGTCACCGAACAGATCCACGATCCGGGACCGCAGGTCGTGGACGGTCAGATCACCGGTGTCGATGACGACATCGGCCTCGGACTTGACCTGATCGAGGACCTCGCGCTCCCTCTCGATGGCCTGGGTCAACGAATCGTTGTCGCCGAGGAGAGGATGCCGACGCCGGGTGTCCTCGTACCGCCGGACCAGGACCTCCGTGGGGGCCTCCAGGAACAGCACCCGGACCCGGCGGCTCGTGGCCTTGAGCTCGTTGATGGCGTCCAGGACCTCGTCGTGGTAGTACCCGGTGCCGACCACCAGGGCCGTTCGTTCCACCCTCCCGCCGGGCCCGGCCAGTTCGGCGACCTTGGGAATCAGTGAGGGGGGCATGTTGTCGATGACGAACCAGCCGAGGTCCTCGAGGTGATTGGCGGCCTGGGACCGACCTGCGCCCGACATTCCGGCGACCACCAGGAACTCGTTCATCGCTGACTCCGATCGGGGACGTGCCGGCCGAATGAGATCACATTCTGCTCCCTACGAGTACCAGAAGCCGGGGAATGGTCGCCGCCGCGGCGTATCCGGGGGCCCGGGCCAGGAAACCCGGTGGCGGCGCCGGCTCGATCATCCGGTCGAGGGCCAGCCCGGCGTCCACCATGGCGTTGACGTAGCGGCTCAGGGGGCGGTGGATGAACGGAATGTGGACCCCGAGCTGGACCTCCTCGATCGTCTCGGTCTCGACCAGGTAGGGGCCGATCCGCCAGTACTGCTCGGGCGGGTCGACCATGTGATCGTCGATCCAGCCGGCGTCGGGGGTCTGCAGCAGGGGGTGGTTCAGCATCAGCACGAATCTCCCACCGGGTCGGAGCACCCGGGCCGCCTCGGCCACGGCCGTGTCCATTGACTCGATGTGCTCGAACACCAGACAGGCCAGCACCCCGTCGAAGGAGGCCCCGGCCAGGGGCAGCTCCTCGGCCCCCGAACGGACGTATGTCGGCCCCCCACCCCGACGGGCCGCCTCGTGGATCTGGGCCCCGGTGGGATCGACGCCGACCACCTCGACCCCGCGGGCCGCCAGTACCCGCGCCAGTTGGCCCTCGCCGGCTCCGATGTCGAGCACCCGTCCCCGCCCAGCGAGGAGATCCCCGACCAGGGGCACGATCTGTTCGGTGTACTCGGGGTCGGCCCCCTGGGTGAACCCCTCCTGCCACCAGTCGGCGTGGGCCTCCCACAGATCCGGATCTCCCACCGCCGATCCCGGGCCGGGCCCGACCGCGCCCTCCCCGGGGTCAGTTCCCACGGTCGGCTCCGTGGATCTTGTCGTAGACGGCCTCGGCGACGGGGTCCGGAAGCCAGGAGAGGGCCTTCAGCTGCTCCAGCGAAGCCGCCTTCACCTTCCCCACACCCCCCAGCTCCTTCACCAGACGCCTGCGCCGCTTGTCCCCCAGTCCCCTCACACCGTCGAGAACGCTGCGGGTCATGCGCTTGCCCCGGAGTTGGCGGTGATAGGAGATGGCGAAGCGGTGGGATTCGTCGCGGATCCGTTGCAGCAGGTACAGCGCCTCGCTCTGGCGGGGAATCCGGATGGGTTCGGAGCGGCCGGGGACGAACACCTCCTCGAACTGCTTGGCCAGTGAGGCCACCGGGATCTCGTCGCTGAGGCCCAGCTCCTCCAGCACCCGCACGGCCACCCCGAGCTGGCCCTTGCCCCCGTCCACCAGCAGGAGCTGGGGTGGATAGGAGAACCGGCCCTGCTCGGCCACCGGCAGCTCCCTCTCCTTCAGGTAGTTGGTGAGACGACGGGTGAGAACCTCGCCCATGGCGGCGAAGTCGTCGTTGCCGTCGACCTCGCGGATCTTGAACCGGCGGTAGTCGCTGCGCCGGGCCAGGGCGTCCTCCATCACGACCATCGAGCCCACGTAGTCGGTGCCCTGCAGGTGGCTCA
>DRKF01000194.1 GCA_011051915.1 Acidimicrobiales bacterium
GTGGCAACGAGCCCGAGATCCACGCTTTGGATGGGGCTCCGGGTGCGGCCGGTTCGTCGGGGAAGTGATCGACACCGAGACAGAAGTCGATGAGGTCGATCGGCTCATTCGCCACTGGCTGAGCCGCGGCCCCCGATACTCGAGTCCCGGTCGCGAGTATCGGCGCCGTGAGCAGGGCCAGCCACACGACCACGACCAGGGCGGGAGTCGGGCGGTGGGAATTCAGGGATCCGGTCATGTCACTCCTCGGGGATTCCACAGTCGGTGAACCACCGGATCTCGCCTTCGACCCGAGCCAGACGGGCCTCGACGGTCCGGTCGATGTCGGACCGGTACAGGGTGACGACCACCACCTCGTCCAGGGGAATGGCCAGGTCGTCCCGGTCGAACACCCCGGGCCCGGGCGGGGTGACGTCACGGACCTCCACCCCCACCTCCTGGCCCACGATCCCTGACAGATATCCATTGCACTGGGCGGTCCCGTAGGTGTCGATGACCACGGGATGGAGAGAGTCCTTCAGCCGTTCGACGTCACCGGCCAGCAGCTCGGCCGACCACGACTCGAAGAACCCTGCCGCCTCCTCGACGTCGATGGTCGGGTCGACCGTCCTCGTGGTGGTTGCGGTGGTGTCGGGAGCGGACGTGGTTGACGCCGTGGTGTTCGAGGGAGCCGTGCTCGTGGTCGAGGCCGCGGCGGTTGACGTCGTCGTGGTTGATGTCGTGGTGGAGGCGGTGGCGCTCGTGGTCGAGGCTGGGGCGGTTGACGTGGTTGTGGTGGCGGGGGCATCGGAGGGTGTCGACGCTGCGACGGCGGCTGATGGGCCATCCCCCGGCGTGTCAGCCGTGGTTGCGCCGCCCAGCAGGGACGCGGCCGACACGACGACCAGCACCAGGCCGGCCCCGGCCATGATGATCCCCGCCATTCGCCTGTCCATGGAGGGAAGCTAGGAAGGCGACGTGAGCGGTGCGTGAGCGGGCCTCGCGGTGAGCCTCAGTCCGGACCGGGGGATCCTCGGAGTAGCGATTCGATTTCCAGGGCCTCCGAACCGGGGGTCAGGCCGAGTTCGGCGAGTCGATGTCGAAGCCGTTCCAGCAGGACCTGGGCCGACGCCCGGTGGCCCAGGGCCAGTTCGGCCCGGGCCCCGATGGTGTGGCCCTCCTCGTTCCAGGGGTCGACGACCATGGCGGACCGGGCGGCCCGCACCGCCCCCGCCATGTCGCCCCGGGCCTCCTGAAGCTGGGCCAGGCGCACGGCCCTCGTCGCGCAGCGGAGGTCGAACTCGCGTCTCAGCCCGTCGGCCCACTCCTGATCGGCCGTGCCGTCACCCAGGGGGCCGCGTCTCAGTTTCAGACCCTGTTCGAGCAGCGAGATCACGTCGGCGGCCCGGCCCTCGACCTGGGCTTCGTCGGCCTCGGACATGAGGCGCTCGAACCGATCCAGATCCGTCCCGAGGGAGGGGTGGACGCTGATCGCCTCGTCATCGGCCCGCAGGAACCACGGGGCGTCACCGCGCGCCCGCTGCGGTTCCAGGACCGGGTTCAGGTAGGCGAGGGTGCGACGGAGGTTCTGTGCGGCCTGGTCGGGTGGGCGATCGGGCCACAACGCGGCGGCCACGGTTTCGCGGCGGGCCCGGCGGTGGGTCACCAGGTACAAGGCCAGGGCCCGCACCCGTTCCCGGCGCCAGTCCTCGGGGTGGGCCTGCCGTTCGTCCCGCCACAGTTCGACGGGACCCAGGATGCGGATCTCCACCTTCTCCTCCGGCGGGGTGGGGACACGGGCCAGCAGCCGCCTGGCGTCGGCCTCCAGATCGTGGCGTTCACCGGCCGCGGTCAGGGCCCGCCGGGCCGGTTGGCCCCAGTGCTCGCACAGCCAGCGGGCCAGGTCGAGGCCTTCCGGTCGACCGGCGGTGGAGCCGGCGACGGCCAGCTCGGCCGCCCACTCCACCGGCAGGTTGGCGGCCACTATCCCCGGAGGGGGCCATTCCCGCCCGTGGACGGCAGCAGGGCCGTCCTCGCGTACCGCGACGAGAAGACGGGCCAGCCCCAGGGCCTGACGGTGGGAGGGGCCCGGATCCAGCTCGGCCGACCGGTCTGACAGCCCGGCGCCGGTCACGTGGTGCCAGGCGATCTGCTGGCGGACCATCTCGCCCAGCGGGTGTCCGAGCCCGTGGGTGTCGATGAGGTGGTCCATCTCCTCGAGGGCGGCGGGGTCGTCGTCGACCACATGGCGGACGACGAGGCAACTGTGAGTGAGGCGCAGCCGTGTGATCAGGGACGGCTCCGCCCCAGCGGCGGCCCGGGCCGAGTCGAGGGCGTCGAGGGCCTTGGAGCGGCGTCCGGCGAAGGCCAGGGCCACGGCGGAATAGGCGTGGGCCAGGAACCGGTCGCGGGATCCGAACCCGGGTTCAGCGCCGGTGGCCCCCTGGGCCAGGGACACCTCCGGCGATCCGGAGTACCACAGGGCGGCGCCCAGCACGACCTGCGAGCCGGGAACGGCGACAGGGGTGCGTCGTCCGGTGATGATCGGGACGGCCTCGGAGGGACGCCCCAGTGCGATCAGGGCCCGGGCCGTCAGGAAGTCCCGCAGCCCCATCCAGGGTTCGGGGACCGTACCGGGTTGAAGCTCGTACATGGCGTGCAGCAGGCCGTGGGAGTCGCCGGACTGCAGGGCCGACAGCCCGCGAGCGAACGCCTGCCAGCCGTCAATACCCGGGACGCCCAGCTCGGAGAGCTCGGTGGCCCGGTCGTAGAGACGGGCCAGGCCCTCCAGGTCGCCGGTGAGATACAGCGGATAGGCGAGGTGGGCGCCCACCTCGGCCTCGACGTCGAATCGCCCATCGGCTGAGAATCCGGCCATGGCCCGGGCGAGATGATCGATGGTGAGCCGCCCGCCGGGATCGTGTTCTCGGGCCAGAAGACCGCGGGCGAGATCGATCTCGGGTCCCGATTCCACTCCGGGTGGCGCCTGCTCGAGTCGGTGCTCCAGGGCGGCGGCGGTGATGGGACCGCCCGCCGGCCTGAGGCAGGACTGCAGCAGCGCAGCTCGGTAGGCCTCGGGGTGACGTCCCCGCGAAGCAGTGTGGATGGCCTCGTCGAACTCATCCCGGTCCAGGCGGTAGTTGACGGCCCGAACGATCGCCGCCTCCCGCTGCCCCGGATCCAGTTCTCCCGCCAGCAGGTCCCCCCACAGGTCGTGGACCCGCCATCCGTCGTCGGTGCGGCGCACCAGCGGCAGACCGGCGACGAGAAGGTCCGGATCCCACCCGGTCACCGCCTCGACGAAACCGTCGTCGTACCCCTCGGTGAGGCTGAGAATGGCGATGGCCCGCCGCTGGGCCTCATCCAGACCCGAGAGCACCTCCTCGACCAGGTACCTGCGGGAACGGGCCACCGAATGGCCCTCGGCGAGGGCCATGAACGCAGGCCAGCCGTCGAGGTGGGACAGGGCGTCGGTGTTCACCCCGGCCCGGTGGGCGTAGCGCTCGATCTCCTCGGGGGAGAAGCGCAGTTCGTCCTCCCCGATCTCGAGAAGTTCCCCGGCGGCGTCGAGCCGGCCCAGAGCCAGGTCTGGTGCCCGTCGCGAGGAGATCAGCAGGTGTCCGTTCAGCGGCAGGAGGTCGAGCAACTCGGCCACGGCTGAGAGGTCGGCCAGCCGATGAGTGTCGTCGAGGACCACGCAGACGTGGTCGGGGGCCCGGCTGAGCACGGAGTCGGCCACCGCGGAGGCCGTGGGGTCGCCGGCGTCGTCGTGGGCCGGACTTCCCAGGGCGGTGAGCAGGCGTCCGAACAACCGGTGGGGCTGGGAGTCCATGCTCGTACAGGTCACCAGGGCGTCGCGGTCCTCCCTGATCTGGGCGAGCAGGGTCGACTTGCCGATACCGGCCCCGCCGACGACCA
>DRKF01000195.1 GCA_011051915.1 Acidimicrobiales bacterium
CCCGTTCTCCAGGACGTCGCCCACCGCGATTCCCTCGGGGGCCAGGATGTAGCGCTTCTCACCGTCGTGGTAGTGGAGCAGGGCGATGCGACAGTTCCGGTTGGGGTCGTACTCGATGGCGGCCACCGAGGCCGGAACACCGTCCTTGTTGCGCTTGAAGTCGATGATGCGGTAGCGCTTCTTGTGGCCCCCGCCCTTGTGACGGGCGGTCTTGCGGCCGTAGCTGTTGCGGCCCCCCGTGCTGTGCTGCTTGGCGATCAGCGAGCGTTCAGGCTTGTCCTTGGTGATCTCGGAGAAGTCCGAGACCGTCTGGAACCTGCGGCCCGGGCTGGTCGGCTTTCTGGATCGGATACCCATTTTCTGCCTGCCTATGCGCCGAAGACGTCGATCGAGTCGCCCTCGGCGAGGGTGACGATGGCCCGCTTGGAATCGGGCTTCTTGGTGAAGGAGGCGTTGCGCCGGTTGCGCTTGCGCTTCCCCTTGCGGTTGAGGGTGTTCACCCGGGTGACGGTGACGTCGAAGATCGACTCGACCGCGTCACGGATCTCGGGCTTGGACGCCGAGCGGTGCACGTTGAACACGTAGACACCCTCCTCGAGCAGGGCGTAGGACTTCTCCGACACCACCGGGGTGAGGATGACGTCTCGGGGATCCTTCATCGTGCACCTCCGGGCAGGGTGGCCGTGGTGAAGACCAGCCAGTCGTTGCAGAGAATGTCGTAGGGGTTCAGCTCCGCCGGTTCGACGAGCTGCACCCGGGCCAGGTTGCGGAAGCTGAATCCGGCCATGTCCTCACGGTCGATCACCAGGAGGACCTTGCCGTCGAGGCCCAGCTTGTCCAGGGCGGCGGCGGCGTCGCGGGTCCGGGGTTCGCTGAAGTTCCACGAGTCGACGACGACCACCCGGCCCGAACGGGCCCGGTCCGACAGGGCCGAGACGAGAGCCAGACGACCGACCTTCTTGTTGACCTTCTGGCGGTAGCTCCGGGGCCGGGGACCGTGGACGATCCCGCCTCCGGTGAACTGAGGCGACCGGATCGACCCCTGACGGGCCCGGCCGGTGCCCTTCTGGGCCCAGGGCTTGGCACCGCCGCCCCGGACCTCGGCCCGGGTCTTGGTGCTGTGGGTTCCCCGGCGACGGGCGGCGAGTTGGGCGTTGACCACCTGGTGGAGTACCGAGGTGTTCGGCTCGATGCCGAAGAGGGACTCCTCGAGGGTGACCGTTCCGGCCTTGCCGCCGTCCTGGGTTCGGATATCGATAGTGGTGGACATCTGGGTGGCTATCCCTTCACCGCATCGCGGATGACGACCACGGCGCCCTTGGGGCCGGGGACGGATCCCTTGACCAGGATCAGGTTCTTCTCGGGGTCGGCTCGCACCACCGTGAGGTTCTGGGTGGTCACCCGGGTGCCGCCCATCCGACCGGCCATCCGGGTGCCCTTGAAGACCCGGGCGGGTGTGGCACAGGCCCCGACGGAGCCGGGCGCCCGGTGAACACGGTGGGTACCGTGGCTGGCCTTCTGGCCGCCGAAGTTGTGGCGCTTCATCACACCGGCGAAGCCCTTGCCCTTCGACACGGCCGTGACATCGACCAGCTCACCGGCCTCCAGGAGGTCGGCGGCCAGTTCCTGTCCGACCTCGTAGCCGTCGACATCGTCGAGGCGGAGCTCCACCAGCCGGCGGCCCGGATCGACTCCGGCGGCGGAGAAGTGACCGGCCTCGGGACGGTTCAACTTGTTCTCCGCCTTCTGGCCGTAGGTCACCTGCAGGGCGGTGTAGCCGTCCCTCTCCGTGGTCTTGATCTGTACGACGCGGCAGGGTGAGACGCGGAGCATCGTGACCGGGAGTACCCGGTTCTCCTCGTCCCAGAGCTGGGTCATGCCGACTTTCTCGGCAACGATCGCCTTGTTCGCCATGGTTGGCGTCTCTCTCTTGCTGGCCGGCACCGAAGCGCCGTTCGTGTCATGCGAACGCTCCGCACGGCGGCGCCGGCGGAGCGTAGGTTCGGTTTTGCCCGCCGGTTCCCCTCGGGGCCTGGCGGGACGTCGATTTCAGGAGTCGGCTGCCGTGGGGACCTGGGTCGGGGACCCGGCCTGCAGCACGAACACCGCATGTTAGCGGGCGCCCGGGTCACTGCCAAGCGGCGGCGACGATTCCCTCCGGGAAGACCGACTGTTCGGCCTGGTCAGCCCTGCTGGATCTTGATCTCGATGTCGACCCCGGCCGGAAGCTCGAGCCTCTGCAGGGAGTCGACGGTCTTGGGGGAGGGCTCCAGGATGTCGATCAGGCGCTTGTGCACCCTCATCTCGAAGTGCTCCCGGGAGTCCTTGTACTTGTGGGGCGAGCGGATCACCGTGTAGCGGTGCTTCTCCGTGGGCAGGGGCACGGGACCCCGGATCTTCGCCTGGGTTCGCAGGACGGTCTCCACGATCTTGCGGGTCGACTGGTCGGCGACCTCGTGATCGTAGGCTTTCAGTCGGATTCTGATTCTTTGGGACGGGGCCATGGGCAACCAATCATCTTCGTCGTGACCCGGCGGCCCGGATTCTCTCCGGGCCGCCTCGGGTCGACTTCACAAATAGGGATGGGGTGACTATTCGAGGATCTTCGTGACCCGGCCCGCACCCACCGTGCGACCCCCCTCACGAATAGCAAACCTCAAACCCTCATCCATAGCAATCGGAGCAATCAACTCCACCGTCATCGCCGTGTTATCACCCGGCATACAC
>DRKF01000196.1 GCA_011051915.1 Acidimicrobiales bacterium
ACCGGCCTCGAGTCGGGGGGTCGTGGAGGCACCGATAGGTCGGAGCCGGCGAAACCGAATGAGGATGGCCGTGTCCACCGAGGGCCGACCGGCCCGAACCCACTACGAGGTGGAGCGCACGTTCGAGGGGCCGGTACCGGTCTCGTTGCTGAAGTGCCGCCTGGAGACGGGTCGCACCCATCAGATCCGGGTTCACCTGACGGCCATCGGCCATCCGGTCCTGGGCGACCAGACATACGGTCGCCGGACCTCCATGACCGCTCCTCGACAGATGCTCCACGCCTCGACTCTCGGTCTGGACCATCCGGTCACGGGCGAGAAACTCGAATTCACCTCCCCCCTGCCCCCCGACATGCTCGAGGTCATGGCCGGGCTCGAATCCGACGGGCCCTGACCCTCACCCGTCCCGATCCCACCCACCCACGACCCGGACATGCCCTCCGCTTTTGTGAGCTCGGGGGTCGGTGTGGGGGTCCGGGGGTCTCACAGATGGGGGGTTGGGTGGGTGTTCAGGCGGGTTCTGTGAGTTCGGGGGCCGCCGGCGCCTCGGTCGCGTCAGGGGCAACGTCGCCGCCGTCCGCGTCCGTTGACTGGACTCCGGGCCAGGGTCGGTCCCCCCGGGCCATGGCGGCCACGTCGGCGAGGGTGAACGAGTCGAGCAGGCGCCCCATCATCTCCCCGGCGGTGGACCAGATGGCGAGGAGCACGCACTGGCCCTCGTGGTCACAGGCCCCGTCCTCGTGGGGCTGGCCGAAATGCCCCAGGGTGATCGGGCCGTCGACCGCCCTGACTATCGAACCGATGGTTATCTCGGCGGGATCACGGGAGAGCACGTAGCCGCCGCCCACACCCCGCTTGGACCTCACGAGACCGGCTCCCTTGAGGGAGAGCAGGATCTGCTCGAGGTAGGGCTGGGGCAGGCCGGTTCGTTCGGCGATGTCGCGGACCGATGTGGGGGAGCCGTCGCAGCCGTGGATGGTCAGGGACAACAGGGCCCGGCTGGCGTAGTCGCCTCTGGTCGATACCGCCATGTGCCCATCGTAGGTGCTGTGCCGTCCCCCGGTAGGAGGCCCCTGCCGTGTCGGGGTCCGCTCCGGGTGGGGATACGATCCCGGGACCCCTTCGAGGAGCGAGACTTGGCCGAAGCCGGCACACCCCAGAGCCGCACCCGCACCACGGCGGGTGCCCCCAGCCCGTGTCTTCCCGACTACGGCGGGGCCTCCATCAGCGGTCTGCTCCCCGCCCTTTCCCGGCCGGTGGGGGAGCGACCCGACTGGCTTCCCGAGGCGGCCCGGAGGGCCCGAAGTATCGCTCTCCTGGTCGTCGACGGTCTCGGCTGGCGGCAGTTCGACACCAATCGGCGGTTGATGCCGTCCCTCGGCGCCATGGAAGGGGGGGTCATCACCAGCGTGGCTCCGACCACCACGGCGGCCGCGCTCACGTCGATCGCGACCGGCCTGCCGCCGGGCCGGCACGGGGTGGTCGGGTACCGGATCAGGACCCAGATGGAGGTTCTGAACGTACTGAGGTGGACGGCCGGGGGGACCAGCGCTCTGTCCCGCATCGTTCCCGAGCAGCTCCAGCCCGTCACTCCCTTCGGCGGCCGGCCGGTGGTCGTGGTGACCAAGGCGGAGTTTCGCGGGAGCGGCTTCACCCGGGCCCACCTCCGTGGTGGTATCTGGCGGCCGTGGACCCGGGCCAGGGAGATTCCCGAGTTGATAGGCGCCGCCCTCGGCGAGGGACACACCCTGGTCTACGCCTACTACGACGCCGTCGACCGGGTGGTCCACGAGCACGGATTCGACCATCACTTCGAGGCCGAACTGGCGACGGTCGACGAGATGGTCGCCCGGACCGTGGCCGCACTGTCTCCCGAATCGTGCCTGCTGGTGACCGCCGACCACGGCCTGGTGGAGGTCGTGAAGCCTCTGGTCCCCATCTCCCCCCGTGCCCTCTCCGGCACGGTCGCTCTCTCCGGAGAGGCCCGTTTCCGTTGGCTCCACGCCCGGCGGGGCCGGGAGCGCGATGTCCACGCCGCCGCCTTCGAGGCCCACTCCGACGTCGCCTGGGTCCGCACCCGGGAGGAGATCGTCGAAGAGGGCTGGCTGGGTCCCGTGGTCCTCCGTGACGCCCGGGAACGACTGGGCGACGTCGCACTCGTTCCATTCGAGCCGATCGGATTCGACGACCCCGCCGACAAGGGCTCCATGTCGCTGATCGGCAGGCATGGCTCGATGACCCCGGCCGAGGTGGAGGTACCCCTGCTGGCAGCGGCCGGCGGGTCGGGGAACTCATGATCGGTCCCTCGCCCACCCGGTGACCACATTAGGCTCGGGCACATGGCAGACGACCAGTCCAACGAAACGGGATCGGGTCCCAGCGGCGACGGCGAACCGGGCCGGACCGAAACCCCCGAGGTGGTGATGGCCGGGACCGAGGGTCAGGAGCAGGCCCAGTCGGAGGGGATCTCCGAACCGGCCAAGGTGATGAGAATCGGGGCCATGATCCGCCAGCTGCTCGAGGAGGTGCGCCAGGCACCTCTCGACGAGGCCGGCCGGGACCGCCTGCGTTCGATCTACGACACCTCCATCGAGGAGCTGTCCAGCGCCCTGTCACCGGAACTGGCCGAGGAACTGGAGCGCATCACCTCCCCCTTCGACGGTGGTGAGGTGCCTTCGGAGGCCGAGCTGAGGGTGGCCCAGGCCCAGCTCGTCGGATGGCTCGAGGGGTTGTTCCACGGAATCCAGGCGGCGCTGTTCGCCCAGCAGATGGCCGCCCGGCAGCAACTGGCCGAGATGCGTCAGCAGGCCCTGCCGTCCTCTCCCGGTCAGGCCCCCCAGACCGGTCCTGGCGTATACCTCTGAGACACCGGGTCCCCGCCGGATCCCCGGCGATCGCCACCTCCGGGTCCCCGTTGGGGTCCTCCGGTGGCAGAGGGATAGAATGAGGCCCGGTTCACCCCCGAGGGTGAGCCTGAGGTCGCTCGGAGCCCCACCGGACCCCGGGCGTCGGTAACAACGGACTCATTCTCCTGGGGGCAGAGCTCACATGGCCATCGAGGTCGACACCAAGGACTGCACGGCGCTCTCCGATACCGAGATGGAGGAGATGGCCCAGATCTCCACCCACGGTGGGGCTGTGGAGTACACGGTGGGGCTCATATCCAAGCAGGCCGGCGAGTGGGTGCTGGCCACCCAGGTACGCGACAACGGTCGGCTCATGGCGTACTCGTTCTTCACTCTCGAGCGGGTGGGCGGAACTCCGGCGATCCTGATCGGCCTGGCCTCCGTGAAGCGCCACTCGCGCCGCAGTACCGCTCTGCGGGCGATGGTGTCCGACCAGCTCAGAAGGGCCGTGCTGGCCTTCCCCGACGAAGACGTGCTGGTGGGGGCCATGATGGCCGAACCCGCCGCCTATGAGGCCTACAGCAGCCTCGACTCGGTGGTTCCCCGTCCGGGCTACCGCGCCTCGGGCGAGGACCGGGCCTGGGGACGGCGCCTGGTCAAGAGGATGGGCCCGGCGGGTACCTACGCCGACCGGGAGTTCCGTATCGAGGGCGAGGGTTCGGTACCCCTGGTGATCGATCACGAGGCCCTCGATTCCGAGTCGATCCCCGAGGAGATCTCCGAGCTGTTCGCGGGGCTCGATCCGAGCCGGGGCGACTGCCTCGTGGTCCACGGTTGGGCCATGGCGGAGTTCCTGGAGAAACTGGCGCCCTGAGCGGCCGTGACGTGAGCTTCGGCGAACTCATCCGCTCCCGGCGGATGACCCGGGATTTCAGTCCCGAACCGCTCGCTCCCGGCCTGCTCGACGAACTGCTCGACTCCGCCCGGCGGGTTCCCTCGGCGGGAAACACCCAGGGTTTCGAGTTCCTGGTGCTCGACTCACCCGAGGCTGTCTCGCGCTACTGGGACACGACTCTGCCCGTGCCACGGAGGGAACGGTTCGGGTTCCCCGGGCTGCTGACGGCGCCGGCCCTGGTGGTCGTGTACGCCGACCCCCGGGCCTATTTGCAGCGCTATTCCGAACCCGACAAGGCGGCCACCGGGTTGGGTACCGATGCAGCGGCCTGGGCCACGCCCTACTGGCTGGTCGACGCGTCCTTCGCCGCTCTGGCCCTGCAACTGGCCGCCGTCGATGCCGGGTTGGGCGTCCTTTTCTTCGGGTTGTTCGACCGGGCGCCGGCAGTGGCCGAGAGGTTCGGGGTACCCGACCACATGGAGCCGGTGGGCACGGTGGCCATCGGCCATCGGGGTGGGGAGGTGGAGGGACGCAGCCGGCGCCGGCCACGGCGACCGCTGAGCGAGGTGGTGCACCGCGGCGCCTGGTGACCCTCAAGTCGGGGTGGCGGTCTCCCTCACTGCGCGGGCCAGGTGGTGCGGATCGTCGATGGGGGCCAGGCAGGTGTGGCCCTCGCACACATAGGCGTAGCCCGGTTGACGGCCTTCCCACAGGGGCCCGCCGTAGGGCTCACCCCACGCGATCACCGCCAGGGGCAGGTAGGGAGTCAGGGCCTCGGCCAGCAGATCGGGAGCATCGCCGACGACGGCGATCTCCGTCAGGCCCAGCAGCTCCATCTCCAGGGCCCACAGCAGGTGGGCGAAACCACTCGGGTGCGACTCGATCGGCTGAGCCAGCAGGCGGATGATCCCGATGGACTTCTCCCTGAACCCCTCCCGGCCCGTCAGACCCCAGAGTCTCATCAATGCCACGGCCGCCAGCGAGTTGGCCGAGGGGGTGGGGCCGTCGAGCAGGTCCTTGGGCCGGGTGACCAGCTCCTCGGCGTCGTGCCCCGTGGTCCACAGTCCTCCCTGATCGGAGTCCCAGAACAGCTCGATCATCTGCTCGGCGGTGGCAACGGCCAGCTCCGTCCAGCGGGCCCGACCGGTGGCCTCCCCCAGCCGGGTGAAGGCGTCGACCAGGGCGGCGTGGTCCGAGGCGTAGGCGAGATGACGGGCCCGGCCCTCCTGCCACGATCTCAGCCAGCGGCCGTCGGGTCGCCGAAGCCCTCCCAGGAGGAACTCCGCCGCCCGCTCGGCCCGCTCGATCCAGTCGGAACGGCCGGTGGCGGCCCCGGCCTGGGCGAGGGTCGCGATCATCAGGGCGTTCCACTCGGTGAGGATCTTGTCGTCGAGGCCGGGGCGGACCCGGCGGTTCCGTTCCTCCAGCAGCTGGGCCCGGGCCTGCTCGATGCGGGGGGGTCGTATGAGCTCCCCACCGAGGGGGCGGTGCAGGATGTTCGACCCCTCGAAGTTCCCCTGTGGGGTGATCCCGTACCAGTCGATGGCCTCCCGGGCCAGTGGGCCCAGTGTCGACTCGACCTCCTCCTGGGTGAACACGTAGAACTTTCCCTCGACCCCCTCGCTGTCGGCGTCCTCGGCGGAGAAGAACCCCCCCTCGGGGTGACCGAGGTCGCCGGTTACGTAGGCAATGGTCTCCTCGAACACCTGGCGGTGCTCGGCCCGGCCCCCGACCTGCCACGAATGCAGGTAGACCCGGGCCAGCATGGCCTGGTCGTAGAGCATCTTCTCGAAGTGGGGGACCAGCCAGCGCCGATCGACGGAGTAGCGGCAGAATCCGCCCCCGAGATGATCGTAGATTCCCCCCGCCGCCATGGCGTCGAGTGTCCTGTCGACCATTGCTCCGGCTCCGGGGGAGTCCGTGCGGATTCTCTGCCTGAGCAGGAACTCCAGCGCCATCGAGGGGGGGAACTTCGGCGCATCACCGAATCCGGCCCACTCCCGGTCGAAGCGTGACGCCAGCTCGGTTTCGGCTCTGGCCAGGACCTCGGCCGGAGGAAGACCGGAGGCCGGAGCGAGGGAGGCGAACCTCCCCATGGCCTCGGTGAGCTGACGGCCCTGCTGTTCGATGTCGTCCCTCTGGTCTCTCCATGCGGCGGCGATTCGCAGCATCAGATCCACGAAGCGGTCACGGGGAAAGTAGGTGCCGGCGAAGAAGGGCCGACCCTCGGGAGTCATCCAGACCGTCATCGGCCAGCCCCCGCTGCCGGTCATGGCCTGGAGGGCGTCCATGTAGATGGCGTCGACGTCGGGGCGCTCCTCGCGGTCGACCTTCACGTTGACGAACAGGTCGTTCATGATGGCGGCCGTCTCGGGATCCTCGAAGCATTCGTGGGCCATCACATGGCACCAGTGGCAGGCGGAGTAGCCGACCGAGAGCAGGATCGGACGGTCGAGCTCGGCGGCCCGGGCGAAGGCCTCGGGGCCCCACGGGTACCAGTCGACGGGATTGTCGCGGTGCTGGCGCAGGTAGGGGCTGGTCTCGTCGGCGAGGCGGTTCACCGGACCGACACTACCGGCGGCCACGCCGAGGTGTCCCCGTCCGGACCGCGGGGATGGGCCGGGGAACCGGGTTGGCGGGCCCCGAAGGGTCACCGCTACGTTCGAGGGCATGACGATCGATGATGAACTGGCCCGCAGATGCTCCCTCGAGGGCAAGACTGCCATCGTGACGGGAGGCTCCCGCGGGATCGGGAAGGCCATCGCCGGACAGCTCGCCCGGGCCGGGGCCCAGGTGATGATCACCTCCCGCAAGGCCGAAGCCTGCGAGGCCGCCGCGGCCGAGATCGGTCACGGTGTGGCGTGGCGAGCGTCCAACGTCGGCAAGCCCGACGAGGCCGAGGGCGTGGTCGAGGCCACCCTGGAGACCTTCGGCGCCATCGA
>DRKF01000197.1 GCA_011051915.1 Acidimicrobiales bacterium
CGAGCTCTCGGTCCCCGAGGAGTTCACGACCCGCTCCGTCGACGGCTACGAGGTCCACGGCTGGATCATCCGCCCACCGTCATCGGCCGCGGTAGAAGTACCCGGCCCAGGGCTGCTCTGCATCCACGGCGGGCCGCTGGGCCAGTACGGGTGGGGGTTCTTCGACGAGTTCCAGATGTACGCCGCCGCCGGCCAGGTGGTGGTGGGCGGCAACCCCCGCGGTTCCGACGGCTACGGATCGGCCCACGCCGCGGCCATCGTGGGGGACATGGGCAATCTCGACTGGAACGATGTCCAGGCCGAGGCCGATTTCCTGGCGGCCCTGCCCGAGGTCGATCCGGACCGACTGGGTGTGATGGGTGGTTCATACGGTGGGTTCATGACGACCTGGGCGGTTTCGCACTCCGACCGTTTCGCCGTGGCGGTGTCCGAGAGGGCGGTCAACAACTGGGAGACCATGTGGTCGACCAGCGACATCGGGTCCTGGTTCGGTCCGGTCTACCTCGGAGCTGACAACCTCTCCGACATCGAGGCCGTCCGGCGCCAGTCCCCGATCACCCATGCCCGGGCCATCACCACGCCCACCATGATCCTCCACAGCGACGAGGACTGGCGCTGCCCACCCGAACAGGCCGAGCAGCTCTTCGTACTCCTGCGCCGCCTCGGGGTGGACACCAGGATGGTTCGCTTCCCCGGTGCGAATCACGACCTCAGCCGGAACGGTCGCCCGTCTCAGCGGGTGGAGAGGTTCGACCTGATCCTGGACTGGCTGGGTCAGCACCTGTCGGACTGAGCCGGCGGGCCCGCTTGCGGGTCATGTTCGCCGCCAGTCGGGGTGCTGCTCCAGGCCGGGACCACGGACAGGCGGCGATGCAGATCCCGCATCCGTAGCTGGTGGCGAAGTACGGGAGGCAGCGGTCGAAGTCGACCGCCCATTTCCGCGTACCCCTCACCATGCGGGTCTCCGGCGAGATCGCGTTCGGGGGGCAGGCGTCGGTGCACACCCGGCAACCGCGGCAGAAGTCGGCGGCACCGAACTCGTCGGCGGGGGATGCCACCAGGGGGGCGTCGGTCAGAACCGCGGCCAGACGGAACGAGGACCCGAAGTGGCGGTTGATGATCGACCCGTGTTTGCCCAGCTCGCCGAACCCGGCCTCGATGGCGGCGGGAACCATGAGTATCGGCCCGGCGCCGGGGCCGCCGTGGCCCTCGGCCCGGTACCCGAGACCACGGATGTGGTCGGCCAGGGCCCGAGCCGCCCGGGTGCCCCGGTTGTACTGGGCGTGCACCTCGAGGGCCGAGGTGTACTCCGGGGCGGTGGCCAGGCGGGCGTGGTCCATGACCACACCCAGGACGATGATCCACGGGTAGTCCCGCTCCCGGCCCTCGAACCACCAGTTGGGCCGGATCGCGGCCACCCCCACCAGTTCGACGGATTCTCCGGCGGGCCCGGTGGCGAAGTTCGTGACCTCCTCCACCCATCCGGCGGGGTCGAGGTCGCAGCGTTGCTCGGCGATGGGGGCCGGATCATGACGGTCGTCGGTGCGCAGGGAGGCCCGCAGCTCGGGGTGGGCGAGGAACTCCTCGGTCATGGTGGCCTGAACTCGACCGTGGACCAGACGATCGGGGCGGGCCCACATCACGACGGTGGGCGGCCGCTCGGTCGTCTCGCCCCACCCGTTGAGAGCCTTGCCCGGAGTGTCGCCCATGAGGTCGAGGACGGCCCGGGGGGCCTGCCAAACGGGGGTACGCCTCTCCATCGATCGTCGGGGACGGGAGGCGTCCACGGCTCAGGACTCCAACCAGGCCGGGGCCCGATCCAGCAGGTAGTTGCTCACGTCCATGCTGCGGTCCAGAACGTCGCACAGCGATTCCTGACCCAGGAGGATTCCGGTCAGAGACAGGTCGATGCGGCCCACGATGGCCAGGGTGCGTTGGGCGGGATCGGTGACCGAGGCGAAGGAGTCGATGGCCGACACCTCGATGGGAAGGGTGGTGCCGCAGATCCCCGCCAGGTCGGTCGCCAGCACCAGCAGGTCGGGCCCGTGGCTCAGCGGGGGCAGGCTCCAGTTGAAGCTCAGGGGTGAGAAGTACTCGTGGGGAGGCAGCTGGTCATCCGGTGAGGTCATCAGGGCGTCCTCGAAGGAGAGCAGGGTGCGGGGATCGGCCTCGAGGCTCAGGTGCAGGTCGAGGGGGCCGCCGCAGGCGGCCTCGGGATGGAGGTCGACCTCCCATGCCTGTCGGAGTGAGTACGTCTCCACGAAGTGCCGCTCGTCGTGGAGATGGAAGCCGTGTTCGGCTGCGTGCTCCTTGAGGTCGGCTACGAACCCTGCCAGATCGATTCCTGCCACGGGTACAGCCTGCCAGAAGCGTGGGACATTGCGGACCCCGCCCCCCGAACCGGCTGCTGTCTCGGTGCCACCCCGCTGCACCGTGAGACGCCGCACAGGGCTCAGGGGACGTTGACGGCGCCACCCCGCTGCACCGTGAGACGCCGCACAGGGCTCAGGGGACGTTGACGGTACCGCAGTCGGTGTCGACCTTGACTCCTCCGCTGAAGATGCTGCGCAGTATGTAGGAGTGGCTGCCGGTGGTGGCGGTGGTGTCGGTGTAGGTGAGGGTGGGAGGGTCGACGGTGGCGAGCCAGGATCCGTCGCGGCGGATCGAGAAGTGGTTGGCGCCGTCGTCGGTCCAGGTGACCACCACGTCGCTGCCCACCAGGGTGAGGCCGCAGGGAGGGGCACCCACGGCGACGGTGCCGCAGTCGGTGTCGACCTTGACTCCTCCGCTGAAGATGCTGCGCAGTATGTAGGAGTGGCTGCCGGTGGTGGCGGTGGTGTCGGTGTAGGTGAGGGTGGGTGGGTCGACGGTGGCGAGCCAGGATCCGTCGCGGCGGATCGAGAAGTGGTTGGCGCCGTCGTCGTCCCAGTTGATGACCACATTCCCGTTGGCGTCCAGCGACGAGGTGCAGGAGGGGCCGGGGTCGAAGCCCGGGCCGAGGTCCATGAAGCCCATCCGACCCACCTGGAAGCCGTTGATGCGGTCGCCGTCGTGGCCCACGATCAGGCCCCGGTCGATGACCCGCAGGAAGCGCACCCCGTTGAAGGAGTTCGACGAGGTGATCCAGCCGAGATCCAGACCGGTGGCGGGGTCCAGGGCCGCCAGCTGATCGCGGAACACCGTGTCGGGCCAGACACCTCCCCCCTGACGCTGACAGCTGTACTGGTTCCCCCCGGTGGGATTGGGGACGTAGGTGGGCGATACGGGGGTGTTCGGACCCTCGGTCCAGCAGAAGTGGCCGCCCACGTACACCGCGGCGTCGGAGATCGACACCCCGTACACGGAGTCGAACATCTGGGTCACCCACAGGGGCTGCACCCCGGCCCCTCCGGCAACGGGGAAGGCGATGACGACGTCGTGGATCAGCGGGTAGTTGCCGATGTAGTTGGAGACCACGAAGTAGCTTCCGTCGGGCGAGAGCTCGCCCTCGACGATCCCCACGAAGTCGGTCGCCGGCCACAGATCCGTCTGCCAGTCGGTGACGCTCGGGGTGGTGGTGCTGATGTCGATGACCGCCGCCCCCCAGCGGGTCAGCCCGCCCACCAGGTCGCCGCGGTGCATGACCACCAGCTTGGAACCGTCGGGTGTCACCCTCACCGAGCGCACGATGATCCCCCCGCCACCCCAGAAGAAGCCGTCGGCCCGGGTTCCGCTGTCACGCTCGCCGGTGACCCCGATGGTGAAGTTGGGGTCCACCGCCCCGGAGGTGGGATCCAGCTCGGCCAGGCGTGACCGGGAACTGCCGTTGATGTCGGTGAAGTCGCCCCCGACGAACAACCGTCCGCCCTCGAAGTCCATGGTCTTGACCGGGCCGTCGGCCTGGGCGATCCAGCCGGGGTCCACGGTGCCGGTGCCGAGATCGATCTTGGCCAGCTTGCGGCGGGTCACACCGTCGATGGTGTTGAACTTGCCACCCACGAAGAACGTGCCGGGCACGTCGGCGGCCTCGATCGCCAGCACCTTCTTGTCGACCGTGGGCAGGAAGCTCTGGTCGAGGGCCCCGGTGTCGATGTCGAACGCCGCCAGGTAGGGCTGGGTGATCACGGTGCCGTCGGCGAGGCGGATCTGGGTGAAGTCGCCTCCGACCACGATCCGGTCGCCCACCCGGTCGGCGGCCAGCACCCGCCCGTCGAGGATCTGCTCGAAGTCGGTCCGGGGGTTCTCCGGTACCAGGTTCCCCTGGTGGACGTCAGGTGGCAGGGAGGCCCCCGCCGGGGTCGAGTCGACCAGGGCCGGGGCCACCAGGGCCAGCAGAACTGCCACGGCAACGATGATGGGTCGGAGTCTCATGGTGAACCTCGGGGCGGAGAACGGAGCCATTTCACCACAGAATCCCCGGCTTCGCCACGGAAAGTGGTCAAGTATCACTCTAGGTGTTCCGATAGGCGGGGTTCGGCCCGCCAGGAGGGACCGTTGCCCGCCGTGGACGACGAAGAGTGGATCGGCCTCTTCGAGGAGGTGGCCCGGGTGGCGAGGCGCAGCCTGGAGGCCCACGCCCGTGGTGGGGATCTCACCGCGGCGGGGGACCGTGAGGGCCAGTACCG
>DRKF01000198.1 GCA_011051915.1 Acidimicrobiales bacterium
CGACGGGCCCGCCGGTACGATCGGGCGGGTGACCCAGAACAATCCGTACCGTCTACCCCGCCACGCCGTACCGGTCCGGTACGACATCCACCTCGAGCCGGATCTCGACACCGCCACGTTCGCCGGATCGGTGTCGATCGATATCGACGTCCGGGAATCGCTTCCCGAACTGGTTCTGAACGCAGCCGAACTCGAGATCCACGATGCCGCCTTCGTACCGGCCGCGGGTTCCCCACTCCCCTGCACCACCATCGACGCCGATCCCGACACCGAACGGGTCCGCTTCGTCTTCCCCGAGACCCTCCCCACCGGCCGGGGGTTCCTGAACATCTCGTTCGACGGCGTGCTGAACGACAAGCTGCGGGGCTTCTACCGGTCCACCTACACACGGGAGGACGGCAGCGAGGGGGTGCTGGCGACCACGCAGTTCGAGTCGACCAACGCCCGGCGGGCCTTCCCCTGCTACGACGAGCCCGACCTCAAGGCGGTCTTCTCCGTGACCCTGGTGGTCGACGAGAACCTGACCGCGATCTCCTGCGGCCCGGTGATCAGCGAGGAGTCGGGCGGCGACGGACGCAGGATGGTGAAGTTCGCCGACACCATGGTGCTGTCCACCTATCTGGTCGCTTTCGTGGTGGGAGACCTCGAGGCCACCGAACCCGTCGACGTGAACGGCACCCCGATGAGGATCGTCCACGTCCCGGGCAAGGGGCACCTCACCGGCTTCGCCATGGAGGCCGGCTCCTTCGCCCTGAGATTCCTCGAGGACTACTACGGAAGTCCCTACCCCGATCGCAAGATCGACATGCTGGCGATACCCGACTTCGCTTTCGGCGCCATGGAGAATCTGGGCGCGGTGACGTTCCGGGAGACCCTGCTGCTGGCCGACCCCGCCACGGCGACGGAGGCCGAACTGACCCGCATGGCCGACGTGATCTCCCACGAACTGGCTCACATGTGGTTCGGGGACCTGGTGACGATGCGCTGGTGGAACGGCATCTGGCTCAAGGAGGCGTTCGCCACGTTCATGGAGGTCATGACCGTCGATGCCTTCCGACCGGAATGGCGTAGGTGGGACCAGTTCGGTCAGGAGAAGGCGGCGGCCTTCGACACCGACGCCCTCGGGTCCACCCGACCGATCGAGTTCGAGGTGGTGTCTCCCGACGACGCCGAGGCCATGTACGACGTCCTCACCTACGAGAAGGGCGCAGCGGTGGTCCGGATGATGGAGCAGTACCTCACGCCCGAGGTGTTCCGCCGGGGGGTGAGGCTCTACCTCGAACGGCATGCCTACGGAAACACCGAGACGACCGACCTGTGGGACGCGCTCGAAGAGGCGTCGGGCGTTCCGGTCCGGGCGACGATGGACACCTGGATCTTCCAGGGAGGCCACCCCGTCGTCGACATCGGTCGCGACGGCTCGGTGGTGGCCCTCACCCAGAAGCGGTTCCGCTACCTCGGCTCCGACGACACCACCTGGTCGGTGCCCGTCGTGCTCCGCATGGGGTCACCCGACGGTCCCGTCGAACGCCGGGTGCTCCTCGATTCGACCCGGACCGAAATCGACCTCGGCTTCGAACCCGACTGGATCGTCGGCAACGCCGGAGCCGGCGGGTTCTACCGGGTCCACTACCAACCGGCCGATTTCGGGGCCCTGGTGAGCCAGGCCTCCGAACTGCTGACACCGGCCGAGAGGTTCGCCCTCGTCGACGACACCTGGGCGTCGGTGCTCGCCACCCAGGTGAGAACCGGCGACTTCCTGGAGCTGGCCCGGGGTCTCTGCTTCGAGATCGACCTGGGGGTCTGGCGTGGTCTCGCGGGAGGTCTGGGAACGTTCCACCGGCTGCTGCCCACCGATCTACGGCCACGTCTGGGCCGGAAGGTGTCTCCTCTCGCCGGCGCTGCTCTCGACATCGTCGGCTACGAACCCGCCCCCGACGAGGATCCCCTCACCAGGGAGCTGCGAGGCCTGCTGATCACGGTCATGGGGAACCTGGTGGAGGACCGGGCGGTGAGATCCCGGTGCCACACCCTCGTCGACACCTACCTCGAGGACCCCGCAGCGGTCGAACCCGAACTGGCCGCGGCCGCGGTGTCGGTCGTGGCCAACGAGGGGGAACGGAGGTATTTCGATCTGTTCCTGGAGCGCTACCACAACGCCACCACCCCCCAGGAGGAGGTGCGGTTCCTCTTCGCCCTGGCCCGTTTCCCCCAGGCCGAACTCTTCGACCGGGTGCTGGAGATGTGCCTGAGCGAGGTCCGCACCCAGAACGCCCCCTACGTGCTGCGTACCTGCCTGCAGCACCGAGACCTGGGGACCAGGGCCTGGGACTTCGTCGAGAGGCACTGGGATGAACTGATGAAGCGGTTCCCGTCGAACTCGATACCCCGGATGGTGGGCGGTGCGGCCTACCTCTCCACACCCGAGACCGCGGCCCGGGTGGAGGCGTTCCTCGGGTCTCACCCCGTCCCGCAGGGCGAGCTGCAGGTGGCCCAGACGCTGGAGAAGCTGAAGGTCGAACTCGGCCTCCGGAGCCGGGTCGCCACCGAGCTGGATCTATGAGACAGCCCATGTGGGTATCCACCGAACTGGATCTCTGAACCACCCCAGCCGGGTGACCACCGAACTGGATCCCCGACGAACCGGGGCCGGACGCGCATCGGTCCCCGCCGGGGGGAAGCGGGGACCGATGACTAGCGACACACCCACGCGGATCACGACGAGGAGGGAATCGTCCATCCACACGAGCCACACCGGCAGAGACACCTGACGACTGCGGCCTTGTATGTCGGCTGTACCCACTCCGTCGGCATCACCGGCCCGGGGTTGAGCCGCTGGGGAGTTTTTTGTCGTGGGCACACATCGAGTCGATCCTTTGGCACACTTGAGCCGTGTTCGGACGACCCAGAAGGCGCCCATATCTGCGCTACCACGATCAGCTCATGACCGTTCTGGCGGTGATGGTCGCCGCCGCCATGTTCCTGGCCGTGTACATGTGGGCGGTGGCCCAGGCCCGGAGCTGACGGACCCGGAACCCGGAGGTGGGTCCGTTCAGACCCTTCCCCGCATTCGGCGGCTCGTGACCTTGTCCTGCCACAGGGCGATGAACCAGGGTGGCGGATTCTGACCGGTGGTGACCGTGCCCACCGGATGACCTTCGGGGCAGCGGGCCCGCCCCGAGGGATCCACCGTGAGGTGCCACATCCGGTCGGGATGCAGCACATAGGTGGCCCGCCCCAGAGGGTCGGCACCCTCGGCGAACCGCCCGTCCTCCACCGGGTACAGACACGTGGCCGGTGGACCCTCGCGCGGCTCGTCGTCGACCGGCCACACCAGGGCCGCCTCGCATTCGCTGCACGCGAAGAGAATTCGTCGCCGGGCCATGGAACCCCATCGGCGGACCACCGGAGGTCATGAGACGAAAACTCCCGTACCGGGCGCCGCCCCACCCCATCCAACCCCCGCCCCACCCCCATCTATGAGACCCAAGGACCCCCACCACGACCCACCATCTCAGAAAAGCCCAACCTGGCCGCCACCCCAACCCCATCTATGAGACCCGAAGACCCCCACCACGACCCACCATCTCAGAAAAGCCCGATTTGGCGGCCGGGCCAACCGATCTGGGGCCGGGCCGAACCGTGGAGGCGGGGACGGGACGGGGACGACCCTAGGAGACCAGGTGGGGAGGTCTGGGCGCCGGGGAGGCTCCCGAGGTCTGGTGGTACCAACGCGACATCATCACCGCCATGGTGGACCAGACCACCGGGATACCCGCCACCTTCATGATCACCCCGGCAATCTGCTGGTCGTTCTGGGCGCTGAGCCCGTAGAAGCGGGGGGCCAGCTCGTAGGTGGAGTAGAGCGGGAAGTCGGCGAAGGTGAGGAATCCGGCCGGAAGCACGGGAACCACCCCCAGGGCCAGGAACACGTAGACGATCTTCACGCCGTAGCTCCGGTGCCGGAGTTCGGGAAGGGGCGAGATGACCGGAAGCCAGACCACCAGCCCTGCGAACAGCCAGAGCATGTCCATGACGAAGGAACCGATCTGGTTGGATCTCAGGGTGTCCACCGTCCAGGGCGCGTGGGTGGCCAGCAGCAGCCCGTTGAACACCGCCGCCGCCACGAGAGGCTTGGACAGGAAGCTGACGAACCGGTAGGCCCGCAGCCGGCTGAGAATCCGGCGGCCCATCCACTCGGGGATCCCCAGAAGCATCAGGGGAGCCGCCACCAGCGTGTAGAGCATGAACTGGGCCATGTGAGCGCTGGCCAGATAGCTGGCACCCAGCAGCCCCAGCGGCCAGTCGGAGGCCAGCCACAACACGATCACCCCGGCCAGGTAGAGCCTCATCTTGTGGCCGGCGTCGGGATCGCGATCGCCGCGGCGCCTCACGGCGATGACGTAGGGAACCGAGAGCAGGGCCATCACCGCCCAGATCCCCGGGTAGGCGACGAATCGCCACGACCACGGCGATTCCACCGTCGAGCACCAGAATCTCATGGGTTTGTCTCCAGGGCCGGGGATGGCGCGGCCGGGATGTCGGCC
>DRKF01000199.1 GCA_011051915.1 Acidimicrobiales bacterium
ATCAGCTCGCCCAGGACGATGATGATCCCGATCACCGCGATCAGGGTCCACATGCCGATCCGGTCCATGATCGCCCAGGTGTCGCGCGGGCCGTTGATGATCGGGGCCAGGGGAACCCTCTGCACCGTGGTGACGGCCCGGTTGCTGAAGATGGTGCCGAACACGACCACGAAGAACATCACGGCGGCGACGAACATGATCGTTCCACCGATGGCCGTGAGGGCGTGGGACAGGGCCCAGTTGAAGTTGTCCTTGTAGGTCGCTTCCTGGATCAGGGTACGGCGGGGAACTCCCTCGATACCCCCGGCCATCTGGCCCCGGGAGAAGATCGACACTCCGATGGCCCACGTCCAGACCTGCACGACGGCGAGAGGTCGGCTGTAGAGCTGCTTGCCGGTGAAGTAGGGGATCAGCCAGTAGCTGATGGCCATGATCGACAGCGCCACCGCGGTGCCGACCGTCAGATGGAAGTGCCCCGGGATGAAGGCGGTGTTGTGCACGACCAGGTTGGCGGTGAGGCTGGCGTTCACCAGGCCGCTGGCCCCGCCACCCATGAAGATGATCCCGGCGAGCAGCTGGCCGGCGACCGCGGGGTCACCCCACGGTAACTTCCCGATCCAGGCTATGAGCCCCTTGCCCCCTCGGGCCCGGGCTCCCGACTCCAGCGACGCCACCACCGAGAACAGGGTAACCACGCTGGGGTAGAAGATGGCGAAGGTGAGCAGCCACTGCAGGGTCTTGGAGCTGAAGGGGATGCCGGGGTCGGTGAACTGGTGATGGGCACCGACCGGCACCAGCAGCATGAAGGCCACGAACACGATGCGGGTGAGACCGTCGGAGAAGATCTTTCCCCCGACCTGGCCCGGCAGCAGCATGTACCAGCTCACGTAGATCGGCATCAGCCAGAAGTAGACGATCGGATGGCCGGTGAACCAGAACAGCACCCGGGTGAACTGGGGATCGACCTGATCCCGCCAGCCCAGGGACCAGGGCAGTATGTAGAACAGCACCTCGACCGCGATACCCAGCGAGGCCAGGAACCACATGATGTAGCTGATCAGGGAGGCGTAGGCCAACAGGGGCACTCGCTCCTTGGGGTGGTCCTTGCGCCAGTCGGCCAGGGTCCAGATCATGTTCGCCAGCACCAGCCAGGTGGAGATCACCAGCAGCACCGCTCCTACGTAGAAGGCCGGGGTGGCCTCCAGCGGGGCGTAGAAGGTGAACAGCACCGTGGCCTTGTTGGCGAGTATCGCCCACAGGGCCAGGGCCACGCCGATGGCGGCGCTCCAGGTGGAGGCCTGGGACAGCAGACGGCTCTTGAGGGGCCGCCCGTAGGCCTTCATCGTCATCAACGACAGGAACGAGTTGGCGAAACAGAAGGTGAACACCAGCACCATGGCCACACCATGGAGGGTGAGCCCCTGGTAGTAGCTCTGCAGCCGGAACTCGTCGTAGAGGTTGATGTTGGCCCGCTCCAGGGCCTGCAGCAACCCCATGAGGGCCCCGATCCCGAACGCCAGCAGCGCCAGGTAGAACTGCCACTTGAGGGGACTCAGATCGGCCGGGCTCACGCCGGGGATGTCGATCTGCCAGGTCCGGGCCTGGGCCGGGGTCACGACCGGCTCGGGGGCAGGGGATGGGGTTTCGATCGTCGCTGTCATCAGTTCTCCACAATGACTATGTCGGCGCCCATCCGATGGTGGCCGATGCCGCAGTACTCATGGCACAGGAGGGTGAAGTCCCGTGCCTCGTCGAAGTCGACGTCCACCTCGGTGATCTGTCCGGGGATCACCATGGCGTTCAGGTCGGTGTCGGGGACCCGGAATCCGTGGATCACATCCACGGAGGTGATCTTGAACGTCACGTGGGAACCGGCCGGTATCTCCACCCGGTTGGGAACCCACTCCCAGGCCTGGGCGATCATGATGACCTCGTACTCGTTGTCACCGACCTGCCGCACCCCGGGATTGTCGAAGGGCGCAGTGGACCTGACGTCCTCGGGCCGGATCCGCCCGGCGGGGGAGGGAAGGCTCTTGTGGCTGGCGGTCATGCTCAGCACCAGGGCCCCGATGGCCACGCCGAGCACGATGACCGTGATCTGCATGACCCGCTTTTCTCTCTTGTCTACGTGCACTCTGAGTCCTCAGGCCCGGGTGATCAACAGGATGTACATCCAGCCCCACACACCGATTGTGAAGAGCAGGAACACGAACATGATGAACAGCGTGCCGCGGACGTCCTCGTCCTCGGTCGTGAGCTGGTGCTCGGCCGTGGTCTCCTCGGTGTCCACCTCCGCTCCCTGCTCGTGGGTTTCTTCGGTCGTCTCGCTCACGACTGCACCTCCAGGGTTCCCTTCATTCCGGCCGCGAAGTGGCCGGGTATCGAACAGATGATCTGATAGGTCCCGCCCTGGTCGAACTGGAACGTGTCGGAGACCGTTGCCCCCGGATCTATGTTGTCGAAGCCCAGGAGCACCTTGGACTGGTCGAACTCCTGCTCGGTGGTGATCTCCTCACCCTGCTTCATCACCACCCAGGCGTGCTGGACGGCGCCCTTGTTGTCGACGGTGACGGCCACATCGGTGGCCAGGGGGGCGGCGATCGCATCGGGATCGAACTGGAACTCGGTGGCGGTGATGGTCCACTCGGTGGACGCCTGGATCGCCGGGCCGGTCTGGGGAGTTCCATCTCCCTCGGAGGTTCCCGAGATGATCACCGCCACCAGGGCTACGGCGATGGCCAGCATGGCGCCGACACCGGTCACCGCGATGGCCAGGGAACTGGCGTGGGAGTAGGAGAACTCGGATTCACCCTCGGCGTCGGTGGCGATCGGCTTCTCCAACTGCCGGCCGGGGCTGGGGGACGTGCTCATGGGCGGTTCATCCAATGCTTCTCCGATGCCGTGTTGTCAACCACGGGGCTAGACAATAGGTCATGGCACACCCCGAACGTGGAATTTGGCGGGCCCCGAGGGAGTTACGGGGAAAACGCGCGGCTTGTGAGAGCGGTTTCGGTGCTGCGGGCCGGGCCGTGGGCCGACCCGAGCGGCCAGTTCGGCGGGGTCGGCGGGAACATCGCGCCGCCTCGGGGCGTTGATGCTGCCCATGAATCAGAATCCACGATCAGTATCCGAACTCGAGATCACCGGTCTGGTGGGCAGCCTCAGGGTGGCATCGTCGTGTCGGATCGTCATGGACACCATGGTTGATCTCCTGGATGACCAGGCCCGGCTGAGGGTTCCCGACATCAGGTCCGTGCCTCCCTTCGACCAGGACCTCGAGGAGAGCGCCATCCCTCCCGTGGTGTCCGATCTCAAGGATGCGGTCCGGTCCTCCGACGCGGTGCTGATCGTCACGCCCGAGTACAACTGGGGGATCCCGGGCCACCTCAAGAACGTCCTGGACTGGGTCTCGCGTCCCTTCCCCGAGGGGCCGTTCCACGGTCGGGCGATCGGGGTCGTCTCCGCCGCCGCCCATCCCGGCACCGGGGATCACGTGCGGGCCCGCCTCAGCGAGACCATGGGAGTCCTGGGTCGGGCCTATCCCGAGACCCTGTCGGTGCCCTCGGTGGAGTCGCAGTCCCTCGACGGGAGGATCGTCGATCCGGCCACCCGCCACGAGCTGCAGGAGTGGTTGAACGGATTCCTGGCCTGGGCCCGCGCCTCGGAGGACTGACGCCAAGCCCCTCCCCATGCGAGGCGGTCGGAACGAGGCCGTTCCGGCGGGACACGCCCCGCCTTCGGCGGCCTCTGGGGGCGGATCCGGAAAGGGTCCCCGGGGTCAGGTTCCGGTGCCCGAGACCGGGAGAAGCTCGACCAGGCGGTCCCAGATCGGCTCGTCCACGGGGTCAGGTTCCGGTGCCCGAGGCCGGGAGAAGCTCGACCAGGCGGTCCCAGATCAACTCACCCCCGGCCGGGCCGACATGCACCCCGTCCCAGCGCAGAGACAGGTCGGAGGCGACCTGGGGGTCGCGGCAGAACTCCGGGACCGGATCCACCAGCGAGACCCGGTCGGGGTGCTCGGCGACGGCGGCTTCGAGAAGCTGGTTCAGGTGGGCGGTCCGACCGTTGATTCCCCGCTCGGGCAGGATCGAACCGGGTGGGGGAGCGAAGCACGGAACCCGCAGGAGGATCACGTCCATCCCGCCGTCCAACAGGGCGTCCACGCCCCTTCGGAGCCCCGACCGGAACAGTAAGTCGAACTCGGGGGATCCGTGGGCGACGACCCTCCCGTCGATGTCGAGATCGAAGGTCTCCCAGGCGCCGATCACGACCAGGGCCACGTCGGCGTCGCCGGCCACGGCGCGGTTGGCCCAGCGGGAGGGAAAGTCGCGGCAGCGGGACATGTCGTGTCCCAGACCGGTGGCGCTCACAACCCGACCGAAGTCGAACACTCCGCAGCCCTCGATGGTTCCGTCGATCAGGCGGACCCCCTGCCTGAGCCGAGGCGGGAAGTTCAACTGCATCATGAGCCCGACGGAATCGCCCACCACCGCCACCCTCAGGCGGCGTTTCTCCGGGGTCGCACCTCCAGCGGCGGGCTCCGCCCCGACTCCACCGTCCGACTCGGGGGAGGGAGGTGAGGACACGGATTGGGGCCCAGCTCCGGACGGGGCCGTGGAAGGAGGTGGGGACGGATCCTCCCGGGGGAGGGTGGTGGTCTCGGGATAGGCACCGGTCGGCGACGACGTGGCGGGAAGGAGGATCGGTGCCGGCCCGACGGTCGTGCCCGTCGCCGCCGTGACCGCGGGTTCGGCGGGAACGAGTGCGGTGGACTGACGTGCGTGTACGGGAACGGCGGCGAGGATCGTCAGGCCGAGCGTCGAGCCGGCGAGAAACCACAGGATCCGGCCGGGAATCCTGCGGGCGCTGTCCGTTCTCCGATCCACCCCGAATCCGCTGTCGTTCGGACCCGGCCCGTTCATGGGGTGATTCTCGCCCATGCCCGAATCGTGTTCCAGTTCCGGGTGGCTTCGGCGCCGGTCTGGACGGGAACCGGGGGAAGGCGACAGCGGAACGGACCCGCCGCCTCCGGACGGTCAGCCCACCGGAACGGACCCGCTGCCTCCGGATGGTCAGCCCACCGGAACGGACCCGCCGCCTCCGGACGGTCAGCCCACCGGGATGGTGAGGATCTGGTCGACGATTCTCTCCCAGACGAACTGGCCGCCTATGGGCCCGTAGTGCACCCCGTCCCAGCGGTAGTTCAGGTTGTCGGCGATGGAGTCGTCGGTACAGAACTCCTCGGGTGGGGCCACGAGATGGATGTTGTCGGGGTCGGTCGCCGCCCGGGCCCGCAGCAGCTCGTTGAGATGTTCCGTCCGCCACACCTCGCCGCGCTCGGGCAGGGCCTTGAGGCCACCACCGTCGACGGGACGGAAGCACGGGACCTCCAACAGGGCCACCTCAGATCCGGCCGCGATCAGGGCGTCGGTCGCCCTCTCCAGGCCTTCGGAGAGCACCGCGTCGTGGGCCGGGGTCCCGAACTCCAGGGTCTCACCGTCGATCTGGAGGTCGAACACCTCCCAGGCGCCGATCACCACCAGGGTCACCTCTGCTCCCGCCGCCTGGGCCGAGGCCGACCAGCGGGCCGGGAAGTTCTCACAGGCGGAGAAGTTGCGGCGGACCCTACCCCCCGACACCATCCGGCCCCGGTCGATGATGCCGCACCCCTCGATACTGGCATCGCTCACCACCAGACGATCCGACACCGTGGCCGGGAAGTTGCGCACCATCATGTTGCCGACGGAATCGCCGGCCACCGCCACCCTCCGGGGAAGGCTGGCGAGTGTGGTGGGGACCGCGACCGTGGTGGATGTCGATTCGGGTGTCGTCGTCGGTTCGGCGTCGGGGAGGGTCGTGGACGAGACGGTCGGTTCGGGTTCGGTTCGGCCGGGCGCCTCGTCCACGGTGCCGGAGGGGTCCGTGGGGTCTCCCGACCGGGTGGAGGTGACCGAGGCCGCGGGGGCCGGGCCGAAGGAACCGGCCAGCTGCACCGCGGGATCGATCGGGCGGGCCCGAACCAGGGCCGAGCCGAGTACGGCCGTGGGGAGGGCGAGGGCGGCCAGGGCGGCCAGCCCGAGGGCAGCCGTGCGACGGCGTG
>DRKF01000200.1 GCA_011051915.1 Acidimicrobiales bacterium
CGAACTCCCACAACTCGGCCACCTTCCGCTCGGGAACACCCGCCCCCACCGCTCCCGCCGAGGTGTGGGCCTGGCAGTACCGGCAGCCCGCCGCCCGGCTGGCCATCAGAGCCACCAGATGCTTCAGACCGCGGTCGACGGAGCCGGGTCCGCCGACCACCGCCGCCAGACCGGCGAAGGAGTTCAGCAGCTCGGGCCATCGGGCCATGGTCAGCATGGAGTTCGGCACGAAACCCATGACCGCCTCCACCATCTCGAGCAGGGGCTCGAACTCGGGGATCTCATCTCGGGACAGAGGTTCCAGATTCGCCATGTCGAGACCCTAGACACGACTCGGGTCATCGGGTAGCCCGGGTCCCGGTGCCCGCATCGATTTGGTCCCGCTGTCGCTGCTGCTGCCACACTTCGGTCATGGACAATCGATCAACGGGGATCGAGAACGTCCTGTTCGACCTGGACGGGACCCTCAGCGACAACTCCGAGGGCATCATCGAGGGCCTGAACCGGGCCATGGACTCCCTGGGTCTGCCTCCCCTCGACGAGGACGCGGTGTCCCGGGCCATAGGGCCTCCTCTCCACGACGTGATGACCGAGCAGCTGGGTGTTCCCGAGGACCGGGTGGAGCAGGCCATATCCGCCTACCGTGCCTACTACTCCACCGAGGGCCTCCACCGGAACGAGTTGTATCCCGGCATCATCGACGTACTCGACGCTCTCAGGAGCGAGGGGTTCCGGCTGGCGGTGGCGACGTCCAAGCCCGAGGTGTTCGCCGTTCCGATACTGGAGAGATTCGGTATCTCCGACCGCTTCGATGCCATCGGGGCGGCTTCCCTGGACACCTCCCGCCGGGAGAAGACCGAGGTGATCCGCCACGTGAATCGCATGACCGGGTTCGATCCGGCCACGACGGTGATGGTCGGCGACCGCAGCCATGACATCCAAGGGGCCCGTCAGGCCGGGCTCAGGTGCAGCGTGGGAGTCCTCTGGGGCTTCGGAGGCCGCGAGGAGCTGGAGCAGGCCGGGGCCGCCCGTCTGGCCGCCAGCCCCGCCGAACTGGCCCGCCTGCTGCTCGACGTCATCTGAGACCGGTGGAGCGCCGCCCCCTGCGCTCCTCAGGCGATCTCGAGCAGACCCTCGGGCGGTCGGAGTCCGTCGACCCGGCGCACCATGAGAATCTCCGAGGTCCTCAGGCTCATCACCCGCTGGGCCCAGGAATCGATCACCCCGCGACCACCGGTCTCATAGAACGTGGTCAGGGGACCCTCCTGGTTGTAGGAGTCGGCGTCCTCCACCAGATAGGTGGTCCGGTCGCCGAGTGTGACTTCGTAGCACGCCATTTCCCGAGCCTCCCGGTTGCGATGAGCCCTTGGGGGCTCCCTACCAACCTAGGAAGTCACTCCTGTGGGCATCCAGTGCCCGAACCCTGTGAATTGACCCCCGGGGCGGGATGTTTTCCACAGATCCGCCGGTGAGGAGAGGGTGGGGAGGAACCCAGGGCCCCGTCCCGACGTTTCACCCGGGTAGGGTCCCGAACACCGAGGGAGAGAACATGAGCCGAAACCGCGACCAGGTCGAGCAGGAGGATCTGAGGAGCCGCCTGACGCCCCTGCAGTACGAGGTCACCCAGCACGGGGGCACCGAACCGGCGTTCACCGGGTTGTACTGGAACGACAAGACGCCGGGGGTCTATGCCTGCGTGGTCTGCCACGAGCCCCTGTTCCGTTCCGACACCAAGTACGACAGCGGTTCGGGGTGGCCCAGCTTCTGGGCCGCCATCGACGACTCCAAGGTGGTCACCGTCACCGACACCAGCCACGGCATGGTTCGGACCGAGGCCCGCTGCGCCAGTTGCGGGGCCCATCTGGGTCACGTCTTCCCCGACGGTCCCCGCCCGACCGGGCAGCGCTACTGCATGAACTCGGCCTCGCTGGATCTGCTGCCCGACCAGGACTGAGGGGCCCCACCTCCCCGGGGAGGGAAAAAGTACTTCAGTGTGACTCATGGCATGCCGTTCTCTGGGAAAACCCCAGACCGAAGGCTCCCCATGAAAAAGATCCTGACCGCGCTGACCGTCCTGATGCTGCTGGCGGCGACCCTCGCCGGCCCAGCCGGTGCCTCCGAGGGGGACGACACCTCGGGCCCCTCCACCACCATCGATGACGGGAGCGGCCCCACCTCCACCACCATGGTGGGCGGGCACGACGACGAGACCGATGCACCCGACAGCGGTGACGAGGCCGACCGCCCCGACACCAACGACTCCACCACCACGACCATCGTGGTCGCCCCGGACAACGGGAACGACGACTCCGATCATCCCGATGGCGACTCCGTCGATGACTCCGACAAGCCCGACCGGGCCGACCGCCCCGGTCGGGCCGAGGAGCGACGCCGCCGCCGGGAGGAGAAGATCCGCCGCGAGGAGGAGCGTCGCCGCAAGGCCGACGACTCCGCCGATGACGCCTCCGACGATTCGACCGATTCGACCGACTCCGCCGATGACTCCACCGACGACAGCGACCGCCGGGGCGAGGACCGATCGGGACGACGCCGGGACAAGGTCGAGGAACGGCTGCTCCGGGCCTGCCGTGAGGACTCCGTCGACGTGAGCGCTGATGCCGCCGGCTCCGAGGCCTGTCGCATAATCCGTGAGGCCCTGGCCAACGCCGGCAACGGCGGCCCGGACGGCGAGGGCGATCTCACCAGGGAAGAGGTCAAGAACCGCATCACCGAGGCCTGCCGTGAGGCGACCGCCGACAACTCCACCGAGGACGGCGTGGCGAGCGCCTCTGCAGCCGCATCGTCCTCCGACCCCGTCGTCGACGACTCGGGCGACGGCAACGACTTCGGTCGCTGCGTGCGGACTCTCAGGCGGGCCGACGCCCGTGAGCGGGTCGTCCAGGCGTGTCGCTCCGCCGTGGGTGCCGACAGCGCCGAGGTCAACCTCGATCTGGCCGAG
>DRKF01000201.1 GCA_011051915.1 Acidimicrobiales bacterium
GCCCAGTAGGGATCGCGCAGCAGGCGCTTCTTCAACTTGCCGTGGGCCTCGCGGGGGAGACGGTCGATCAGGTCCAGGCTCCGGGGGACCTTGTAGCCGGCCAGGCGTTCGCGGGCGAACTCCAGGATCTCGTCGGGGTCCGGGTTGGTACCCGGTGCGGGTTCGACCACGGCCTTGATCTGCTGACCGAACTCCTCGTCGGGTATCCCGAAGACCGCCACGTCGGCCACCTCGGGATGCTCACTCAGGACCCCCTCGATCTCGGCGGGATAGACGTTCGAACCACCGGTGATGATGAGATCCACCCGCCGGTCGGCCAGGTACAGGAAGCCCTCCTCGTCCAGCCATCCGAGATCGCCCACGGTGAAACGGCCGTCGGGGAGTCTCCCCGCCGCCGTCTTCTCGGGGTCGCCGTGGTACTCGGGAGCACCGTCGTGGCGCTTGACGTAGATGGTGCCGATCTCGCCGGGAGGCAGATCCCGGCCCTCGTCGTCGACGATGGACAGGGTGAGCGCGGTCGACGCCCGGCCCACGGTTCCGGGATGTTCCAGCCACTCCTGGGAGGAGCAGATGACCGGTCCGGTGCCCTCCGAGGAGCCGTAGAGCTCGAAGATCACCGGGCCGAACCAGTCGATCATCGCCCTCTTCACCCACGGTGGGCAGGGAGCGGCGGTGTGCAGTACCCACCGCAGGGAGCTGAGATCGTGACCGGCCCTGACCTGTTCGTCCAGCTTGAGCATGCGGATGAACTGGGTCGGGACCATCGGTGTGGCGGTGACCGCTCTTTCCTCGATCACAGCCAGGGTGGCTTCGGGATCGAACCGCGGCAGTATCGACAGGGTGTGACGGCGGGTGAGGGCCGCGGCCACGAATCCCTGGGCGAGAGAGTGGTACATGGGTGTGGTGACCAGACCCACGCCCTCCTCGGGGAGTCGGGCCTGACCTCCCCACGCGGATCCCCGCTGATACCAGCGCGACACGGGACCGGAGGTGTCGGAGCGGGTGACCCCCTTGGAGCGACCGGTGGTGCCCCCGGTGTACAGCAGCGCCGAACCCATGTCCCAGTCCGGAAGCAGGTCGTCGTCGGCCTCGGCCAGCCATGACTCGTAGGGGGAACCGAGCACGACGACCGCTTCGGCCGCGAGCCCCGCCGACCGGGCCGCCCGCCGACCGATCTCCTCGAGGGCTTCGTCGACCACCACCAGTGTCGCCCCCGAATCCACCAGTAACTCCGACAGCTCCCTGGCGGTGAGGTGCCAGTTGAGCGGAGTCAGCTTGGTTCCGGCCCGGGCGTTGCCCAGCAGGAACTCGGGCCACTCGATGCGATTGTGGGCCAGGACGGCCCAACGGTGGCCGGGCGTCAACCCGTGATCGTTGAGGGCCCGGGCCAGTCGCCGGGCCCGGACCTCCAGGTCGGACCAGCTGAGGGAGGCGGTGGGTGTCCAGACCGCCTCACCGGAGGGGTTCTCCCCGGTGAGGGGCAGAAGATGAGCGGGTTGCAGGGATGTCAACGGGTCTCGTCCTCGAAGATCGTCGGAGGGGTGGCGGTCGCCGGTGCGGGGTGGTTGGACTCGCTGGTCACGGTCATCCCGACCGGGTGGACGTTGGCGTCCCGGGAGACTTCTCCTCTGCTGGTCCGAGACTGTCGGCCAGGAGGGCCTCGACCAGGTGTCTCACCACATCGGTGGTGTCGGTGGCGGGATCCACCCCGGCGGTGGCTCCCAGGAAGCTGCCGAACATCGACCAGCCCAGTATCAGCGAGGCGGCCACCGCCGCCCGGACCTCGGGCGGCGTGCGGTCGGCGGTACCGGCTGAACCGGCGGAACCGGCTGATTCTCCGGGGTTGTTCGCCGAGCCGGCCATCTCGACGAGGGCGTCCATGACCGGATGGGTGTCGACCAGATGGATGTCCCCGTCCATGATCAGACGGGCCAGGATGGCGGCCGAATCGGGGGCGTCGCGGGTGTAGATGTCGACGGGCGAACGACCGGAACGGAGGTCGCCGAGCCGGCTCCGGGCCCCCTCGGTCATGGTCTCGGTGATCAACCCCTCCTTGGAGCCGAAGTGGCGGTAGATGAGAGCGTGGTTCACCCCGGCCCGCTCGGCAACCTCGCGGACGCTGAAACGGGACCCCTTCTCCTCCAGCAGTTCTCGGGCCGCGGTCTTGAGGGCCCGGACGACCTGGTCCTTTCCCTGGGGCCTGTCGCTGGGACCGCCGGCTCCGGAGGGTGCCGTCGGGGTCGGGGAGTCGATTCGGGTGGACATCACTGGCGCCGAGTGTATCCACTTGGTTACACTCGCGCCCGGGATCACAAGAGGGGGAGCTCGCCGGATGTTGGGCGGGTGATACCAGAGCCGGTGAACCGACCGACGGAGGCCGGGGAACCCGAGGAAGGGGAGAAACCGATGACCGCGATGGAAGACACCGCGACCGCCTCGAAGGAGGCCGGCGACTACGACCTGTTCGACGAGGACTTCGTGGGTGATCCCGCCCCCTACTGGCGGGAGTTCCGCAGTCGGGAGTGCCCGGTGGCCCACTCCGACATGTACGGAGGTTCGTGGCTGCCCACCCGCTACGCCGACGTGGTCGCCGCGGCCCGGGACTGGGAGACCTTCACCTCGAGTCGAGGAGTGAGTGTCATCCGCGTTCCGCCCAATGAGGCCGGACCCCTGGGAAACAGCGGTGCCCCACCCATCACCGCCGACCCGCCACTGCATTCGTGGACCCGAAAGCTCCTGCTCCCCGCCATGTCACCCCAGGCGGTGGATTCCTATGAGCCCCGCACCCGGGAGCTGTGCCGGCGCCTGGTCGAGGGTTTCCGGGACGCGGGGCGGGCCGATGCCGCCGCCGACTACGCCCAGCAGATCCCGGTGCGGATCATCGGGTTCCTCCTGGGCGTTCCCGAGGAGCGCAGTGACGAGTTCGTGGGATGGGTGCGCAGCATCCTGGAGTTCGCCCACGACATCGAGAGGCGGCAGAAGGCGCTCACCGAGCTCGTCGCCTTTCTGACCGAACAGCTCGAGGACCGCAGGGTCAACCCCGGTGACGACCTGCTCTCGCTGTTCCTGTCCACCGAGGTCGATGGCGAGCCCATGCCCGAGAACCTGATCCTGGGTGAGGCGGCTCTGACCCTGGTGGCCGGTACCGATACCACCTGGAGCGCCATCGGATCCTCGCTCTACCACCTGGCGTCCCACCCCGAGGACCGGGTCCGCATGGTGAACGACCCCGATGTGTGGCCCCTGGCCATCGAGGAGTTCCTCCGCTTCTACTCGCCGGTGACCATGGCCCGCATCGCCACCAGGGACGCCGAGGTCGGTGGCTGCCCGGTACACGAGGGGGACCGTGTGCTGATGGCCTTCCCCGCCGCCAACCGCGACGAGGAGGTCTTCGAGCGGGCCGACGAGTTCATCATCGACCGGGCCCGCAACCGCCACCTGGCCTTCGGTGTGGGGATACACCGGTGCGCCGGGTCCAACCTGGCCCGGATGGAACTGACGGTGGCTCTCGAGGAGTGGTTGAAGGCCATACCCGAGTTCGAACTCGAGGACCCCGACAAGGTCACCTGGGCCGGCGGACAGGTCAGGGGACCGCGCAGCGTTCCCGTGGTCTTCCCGGTGGGCCGGTGACCCGCCGGTACCACGGCGGGGTTTCCACACGATCCGACGACCGACGACCCAGGGGGAACCAACTGTGGCCCGAACGATGAACCCGCCGGCGGTCCAGCCGCCGACCGAATACGAGACGATCTCGGTGAAGACCCTCACCCCCCACATCGGGGCGGAGGTCCGGGGCGTGGATCTGTCCGAACCGCTGAGCCCCGCTCAGGTCGCCGACATCCGAAGGGCGTGGGCCGACTGGCAGGTGCTGGTGTTCCGCGACCAGCAGCTCGATCGTGAACAGCACAAGGCTTTCGGTCGCCACTTCGGCACCCTCCACGTGCATCCGATGAACCACTTCCGCGACGGGGATCCGGAGATCCTCGTCGTGAAGACCACGGCCGACTCCCCCTACACGGCGGGTGAGGCCTGGCACACCGACGTGAGCTGTGAGGCCATCCCGCCCATGGGCTCGATGCTCTACATCACCGAGACTCCCGAGGTCGGCGGTGGTGACACCCTCTACGCCGACATGTACCTGGCCTATGAGCTGCTGAGCGAACCGATGAAGCGGTTCCTCACCGGTCTGACCGCGATCCACGACGGTGGAATGCCCTACGTGGGCAACTACAAGAGCACCCCGCCCGAAGGCGGCTATCCGCGTACCGAGCATCCTGTCGTGGCCCGCCATCCCGACACCGGCCGGCCGCTGCTGTACGTGAACAGTGGTTTCACCACTCGGATCGAAGGACTCACCAAGGCGGAGAGTCGAGCGGTTCTCGACATGTTGTTCGACCACATCGCCACCAACCCCCGGTTGTGGTGCCGGGTCAACTGGGAGCCGGGAACGCTCACCTTCTGGGACAACCGCTGCACCCAGCACCACGCGGTCTGGGACTACTGGCCCCATTCGCGCTACGGCGAGAGGGTCTCCGTGGTGGGTGACGAGGCCCTCCAGCCCTACTGACGGTCTCGGCTCACCCGGTGGTGGTGAGAAGAGGGCGGCGCCGACCCCGTACGAGATGCGGAGGGCCTACCGGTAGGCGCGCATGACCACGCGGTCGAATACCCGGTCCCCGAACGTGTGGCGGAGGCCGATCATCAACCGGGCGTACCTGCCCGCCACATAGCGGGTGTGGGGACGGCGGGCCCTGATGGCCTTGGATATCACCCCGGCGATCAACGAGGGCGGGGATCCCTTTCCCGGGGCGTAGTTGGCGACAGTGGCCCGGGCCACCCGGTCGGCGAGTTCGGCGTAGGCGCCGGACCCGGACCGCTTCAACATCGGCTCGACCATCACGTCACCGAACTCGGTGTCGATCACCCCCGGCTCGATGATGATCACGTCGATGCCGAATCCCTTCAGCTCCAGGCGCAGGCAGTCCGACCACCCCTCCAGGGCGTGCTTGCTGGCGTGATACCACGAGCCCAGGGGTGTGTAGATCTTCCCGCCCATTGAGGAGACGTTCAGTATCTTCCCGGCTCCCTGCTCCCTCATGTGGGGCAGAACCAACTGGGTGAGCAGGGCCGGGCCTAAGAGATTGACCTCGAACTGGTAGCGGGCCTCGTCGATCGGAATGTCCTCCATGGCGCCGTACAACCCGAATCCGGCGTTGTTGATCAGGACGTCCACACCCCCGGCTTCCTCGTCGATCCGCCGGACCGCCGTTCGGACCTCCTCCTCGTTGGTGATGTCCATGGCCAGGATCGAGGCCCCGATCCTCTCGAGGTCCCTCATCTTCTCCACCCTTCGGGCCGCGGCGTAGACCGTGTATCCCTCCCCGAGGAGCTTCTCGGCGGTCTCCTTGCCCATCCCCGACGACGCTCCGGTGATCAGAACCGTCTGCATGGTCTCCCCCTCGGGCGCCGGAGCGCCCGTTCGAGTCGTGGGGCCACCCTACGGCGTGACCACGTCCTGTGTCGCCGGGGGCTGCTCAGCCGGGGAACGAACCCTCGACAATGCGGCGGTGGTCGGTGGAACCCGGCAGGGTGCCGAACAGCAGACCACGGTCACCGGCCAGGCGGGTGGCGCAGTACGCGTCGGTCACCTCCGGCCGCCCGTGGCGGATGAGCAACGAGCCCTGCAGCAGCACGGCCATGAGTTCGGTGAGCCGGCGGGCGCGGGGCACGATGTCGCCGGTGTCGGAGATCTCGGCGTGGAGATCGGCGAGGCTCCGGTCGTAGCGGGGATCGGATCCCCGGGTGGTCTCCAGTTCGGCCAGGAGAGCCTCGAGGGACTCCGGCTCCCGGGACATGGCCCGCAGGACGTCCAGGGCGATCACGTTGCCCGATCCCTCCCATATGGCGTTGACCGGACTGTCGCGGAACAGGCGGGGCATGATCGATTCCTCGACGTAGCCCGAACCGCCCAGACACTCCATGGCCTCGGCCGCGGCCATCGGCAGGCGCTTGGTGACCCAGTACTTGCCCACCGCGGTGGCGATCCTCCGGAATGCGGCCTCGGCCGGATCGTCGGAGTCGTAGGCGGCGGCCAGTCTGACCATGGTCAACGTCGCCGCCTCGGACTCCACCGCCAGGTCGGCCAGCACGTTGAGCATCAGCGGCTGGTCGATCAGCAGGTGGCCGAAGGCGGTGCGCTGCCGGGAGTGGTGGACGGCCTGGACCAGACCCTGGCGGAACGACGAGGCCGACCCGGTGACGCAGTCGAGGCGGGTGTGGTTGACCATCTCGATGATGGTCCGCACGCCGGCCCCCTCCTCACCGACGAGTTCTCCGTACACATCGGCGAACTCGATCTCCGAGGAGGCGTTGGAGCGGTTGCCGAGCTTGTCCTTGAGGCGCAGGATCTGGATGCCGTTCGGTTCACCGGAGGGGGCGAAGCGGGGCACGGCGAAGCACGAGATGCCCCCGGGGGCCTGGGCGAGCATGAGGAACACGTCGCTCATCGGAGCCGAGCAGAACCACTTGTGCCCCGTGAGACGGTAGCTGCCATCGGCCGTGGGGGTGGCGGTGCTGGTGTTGGCCCTCACGTCGGAACCGCCCTGCTTCTCGGTCATCGCCATTCCGGCGATGGCACCGGTCTTCTCGCCGGGGGGTACGGAGCGGGGATCGTAGGTGCCCGACTCCAGGAGAGGCTCCCAGGCGGAGGCCACCTCGGGCTGGTGGCGCATGGCGGGAACGATGGCGTAGGTCATCGACACCGGGCAGGTGTGTCCGGTGTCGACCTGGCTCCAGACGAAGAAGCGGGCGGCCCGGGCCACATGGGCTCCGGGGCGCGGGTCCCGCCAGGGCTCGGCGTGCAGACCGTTGGCCACCGCGGTCTCCATCAGGCGGTGGTAGTAGGGGTGGTACTCCACCTCGTCGATGCGGTGACCGAACCGGTCGTGGGTGTGGAGCACCGGGGTGTACTCGTTGGCCTTGAATCCCCATTCGACCGCCTCGGCCGAACCGGCCAGCCGACCCAGACCCGACAACTCGGAATGGGCCCATCCGGCGCCGTATCCGGTGATGGCGTCGCCCAGAACGGGATCGGAGCCGTAGACGTCATAGTCCACCAGCGGATCAGGCTGATTGATTACCTCGTGAGTGGCCATATCGCACCGTAGCGCCGCGTCAGGCCGGTCGACCCGCGGCCGGATGCTCAGAGGGTGGCGGCCAGGTCCAGGTAGGTCTCGGCCAGGGCCTCGAAGGAGGCCCGCACCTGATCGGGCTCCGCTGGCCACACGGTGAGCACCACCTGGTCGGCCCCCACCTCGGCGAAACGCCTGAGGACCTCGGTGTTCATCTCCTGGCCGGTGCCCTCCACCAGGTTCGGGGTCACGCTGACCTCGATCTCGTCCAGCGAGCGCCCCCTCTGTTCCAACATGGGCCGGAGTACGGCGAGTCTCTCCTCGAGGTGGTCGGGTCCGGCGTTGAAGGAGTACCAGCCCTGGCCCAGATCGGCGACCCGGCGCAGGGCGGCGTCGGTCTCGCCCCCCATGTGGAGCGGGGGATGGGGGTCCTGGAGA
>DRKF01000202.1 GCA_011051915.1 Acidimicrobiales bacterium
CGACGATGATCGCCAGTTCGTAGGCGAAGGCGGGATCGTAGGCCTGGCAGGGGGGTACGGCCGAGGCGTGCAGCAGGCTGTGCCCGTCCTGGTGCTGGAGACCCTCCCCCATGAGCGTGGTCCGACCGGCGGTGGCTCCCACCAGGAAGCCCCGTCCCCGGCTGTCGGCCAGGGCCCAGATGAGGTCACCGACCCGCTGGAAGCCGAACATCGAGTAGAAGATGTAGAAGGGGACCATCGGTACGCCGCGGGTGGCATAGGAGGTGGCGGCGGCGGTGAACGACGCCATGGCCCCGGCCTCGGTGATGCCCTCCTCGAGGATCTGGCCGTCGGGCTTCTCCGTGTAGGAGAGGATCAGATCGGCGTCCACGGGGTCGTAGCGCTGACCTCCCGAGGCGTAGATGCCGACCTCCCGGAACAGTGCGTCCATACCGAAGGTGCGGGCCTCGTCGGGAATGATCGGCACCACCCGGGAACCGAACTCGGGGTCCCGCATCATGGCCCGCAGCATCCGGGTGAAGGCCATGGTGGTGGACACCGCCAGCTTGGGTGATCCGACCAGCAGCTCGTCGAAGGGCTCACTGGAGGGCATGACGATCGGGTTCCGTCGCCAGTCGGCGTTCCTCTGGGGCAGCGGTCCGTCCAGCTGGTGGCGACGGGCCATGAGGTAGCTGTGTTCGGTCGAGCCCTCGGCCAGCTTGATGTAGGGCGGATTGTCGGCGGAGAAGTCCTCGGGGATCTCCTCCTCGAGCCGGAGCCGGGTCCTGATGGTCTCGAGCTGTCTGCGGTTCAGCTTCTTGATCTGATGGGTGGCGTTGCGGCCCTCCACGTCGGGGCCCAGGGTCCAGCCCTTGATGGTCTTGGCCAGGATGACGGTGGGGGACCCGGAGTGCTCCGTCGCCGCCTTGTAGGCCGAGTACAGCTTGCGGTAGTCGTGGCCACCGCGGGGAAGGGTACGCAGTTCGTCGTCGCTGAGGTGCTCGACCAGCTTCCGGAGCCGGGGGTCGGGGCCGAAGAAGTGCTCGCGGATGTAGGCGCCGCTCTCCACGGAGTAGCGCTGGAACTCACCGTCGACCGTCGAGTTCATCTTGTTCACCAGCACCCCGTCGACGTCACGGGCCAGCAGCTCGTCCCACTTGGAGCCCCACACGACCTTGATCACGTTCCAGCCCGAGCCCCGGAACTTGGCCTCGAGCTCCTGGATGATCTTGCCGTTGCCCCTCACCGGACCGTCGAGACGCTGGAGGTTGCAGTTGACGACGAAGATCAGGTTGTCGAGCTGTTCGCGCGAAGCCAGCGACAGGGCACCGAGGGCCTCGGGCTCGTCGGTCTCCCCGTCGCCCAGGAAGCACCAGACGCGCGACTCACTCGTGTCGTCCAGGCGGCGGGCATGGAGGTAGCGGTTGAAGCGGGCCTGGTAGATGGCGTTGATCGGCCCCAGTCCCATGGAGACCGTCGGGTACTCCCAGAACTCGGGCATGAGCCGGGGATGGGGGTAGCTCGACAGCCCGGTACGTCCGATCTCCCGCCGGAAGTGGTCGAGGTCGTCGTCGGTCAGGCGACCCTCCAGGTAGGCCCGGGCGTAGATCCCCGGGGCGGCGTGACCCTGGATGTAGATGTGGTCGCCGGGAGTGCCGTCCTCCTTGCCCCGGAAGAAGTGGTTGAAGCCCACGTCGTAGAGGGCGGCCGAGGAGGCGAAGGTGGACAGGTGTCCGCCGATGCCATCGGCGAACTTGTTGGCGTGGGTGACCATGGCGACCGCGTTCCAGCGGATGAACGCCCGGATGCGCTTCTCGACGGCGACATCGCCGGGGAACCAGGGCTCGTGCTCGGGGGGGATGGTGTTGACGTAGGGCGTGTTGATCGTGGCCGGGAAGTCGACACCCAGCTCCTGGGCCCGCAGCAGCAGACGGCGCAGCAGGTAGCGGCCCCGGTTGCGACCCTCGGAGTCGATGACGGAGGTGAACGACTGGATCCACTCCTCGGTCTCGGTGGGATCCACATCGGGAATCTGGTTGGAGTAACCGTCGAAGAGCATCTGATCGCCTCGTGTGCTGCGGGGTGTCTGCGGGTCGTGGTGGAGGTCCGCGCGTGGGGGCGGGCCGGAGGCCCCCGGAGTCTGACCCGGGGTCGGACCCAAAGGTGTCACACATCGGGGTCCTATTTCCGGCCCCCGACCCCGCGCCCCGGGTCCCGATCCGATCCGGGGTCGGGGTGGTGGGGCCGTGGCGTAGCGCGGGGGTCGGGGTGGTGGGGCCGTGGCCCAGCGCGGGGTCGGGTCCGGCAGGTGGCACCATGGCTGGCGTGACGACCCGCGCCTACACCGACGGAGCCTGCCGGGGGAACCCCGGCCCGGGGGGCTGGGCCTATGTCGCCGATTCCGGGCCCTGGGCCAGCGGCTCGGAACCCCGCACCACCAATCAGCGCATGGAGATCATGGCCGCCTTCCGGGCCGTGAGTGACATCGCCGGCCCTCTCGAGGTCGTGAGTGACTCCACCTACGTCGTGAAGTGCTTCAACGACCGGTGGTGGGCGGGATGGCTCCGGCGGGGATGGAAGAACTCCCAGGGAAAGCCGGTGGCCAACCGCGACCTGTGGGAACCCTTCGTCGAGCTGGTCCGGGCCCGGGGCGATGTCACCTTCACCTGGGTGAAAGGCCATTCGGGGGATCCCCTCAACGAGGCGGCCGATCTGCTGGCGACTCTCGCCGCCGACGAACAGCAGGGTCGCCGGGGAGACTGCTTCGACGCCTCGATCCTCGCCGAGCTGGAGGCCGAGGCCGCCGGGGCGAACGATCGGGCCCGCAACCGGAGGGTGGCGGACTCCCCGCCGGCGGGGTCCGGTGGGCCCCTCCGGGAGGGTCCGGGGCCGGCGGCTCCCGCCCCGTCGATCTCCGGGCCGGTCTCCGACGGCAGGCTGGATTTCGCCGACGAGGACTCCGGTGAGGCCCGCCTGGTGGTCGCCACCGGTCTCAGGCCCACCGAGCTGGGCGGCTGGCAGGAGAACCCCACCGCCGCCCGGGTGAGGAGCAAGCTGGCCGAGATCTTCTCCGCCAAGCAGCTGATGTACCCCCACCTCACGGTCGCCACCGGCCTGGGGCTGGGAGCCGAACTACTGGCGGCGGAGGCGGCCCGGTCCGTCGGTGTGCCCTACATAGCGGTGCTGCCGTTCCCGGGGGTGGACAAGCGCTGGCCCGAGGCCTCCCGCCAGAGGTTCCGTCGGTTGCGCAGCGGGGCCCGGGAGGTCGTGCTGGTGGGTTCGGAGGAACCCCGGACCAAGGAACAGTTCGCCAAGGCCATGAGGAAGCGGGACGACTGGTTGGGTCGCCACGGTGACGAGGCCGTGGTCGTGTGGGACGGCCGGGATCCCGGCGTGGCCCGCGCGGTGAAGAGATTCGAGAAGGCCTTCGGCGAGGACCTCTGGATCCTCGAGCCCTGAGGATCCGCTATTCCGCCCGGGGAACGGAGATCCGGGCTCCCCGGGCCCCGGAGTGGACCGCGGCGGTGTCCGTCCGGTTCCCCCGTATCCCCGGGCCGGTAGAGGAGATCGACGAGGCCGACGCCAGGGTGATGTCGGTTTCCCCGTATCCCCGGGCCGGTATCGTGCCGCCCCATGGGTGAGTACACGGATCCGGGGCCCCGCCCCGGGGGAGAACGACTCGGCGTCACACGGGTGATCTCGGCGAGCCGGGGACAGCGGTGATCACCCGCGTCGGGGCCGACACCGGTGGGACGTTCACCGACCTGGTGGCCGAGGACGGCAGCATCACGAAGGTCCTCTCCACCCCCGAGGATCCGGGCCTGGCGGTGGGGGAGGGCCTGGCCGTACTCGGTGCCGAATCCCCCCGACTCCTCGCCCACGGGACGACCGTGGCCACCAACGCCCTGCTGGAGCGCAGGGGAGCGGTGGTGACCCTCATCACCAACGAGGGTTTCGGAGATCTCATCGAGATCGCCCGTCAGGACCGTCCGTCGCTGTACGACCCCGACGTCGATCGACCGGTACCCCTCGTCGATCGCCATCACCGACTGGAGGTCAGGGGGCGCCTCGACCATCACGGAGCGGAACTGGAACCCCTGGAGTTGTCCACCCTGGGCGAGCTTCCCTCCGACACCGAGGCGGTGGCGGTGTGCCTGCTGCACGCCGACGTCGATCCCCGTCACGAGAAGCTCGTGGCCGCCGAACTCAGGTCCCGTGGCTACGACGTCACCTGCTCCCACGAGGTGTCCCCCGAGTTCCGGGAGTACGAGCGCACCGTCACCACCGTGGCCAACGCCTATCTGCGCCCAGCCTGCCGCGACTATCTCCGCAACCTGTCCGGGCTGGCCGGAGAGGTGCTCGTCATGACCTCGGCCGGTGGTCTCATCGAGGTGGAGGCGGCGGCCGAGCTCCCGGTCTCGCTGCTGCTCTCGGGTCCGGCCGGAGGGGTGAGAGCCGCCGCGGCCATCGCCGCGGCCAACGGGTTCCCCGACGCCATCAGCTTCGACATGGGAGGAACCAGCACCGACGTCTGTCTGATCCGGGGTGGGCTGCCCGAACCCGCCGCCGGGCGTGATGTCGGCGGGTTCCCCATCCGGATGCCGTCGTTCGACATCCACACCATCGGGGCCGGAGGGGGATCGGTCGCCGCCATCGACCCCGGAGGAGCCCTCACCGTGGGACCCCGTTCGGCGGGAGCCGTCCCGGGCCCGGCGTGTTACGGCCGGGGCGGTTCGCTGCCGACGGTCACCGACGCCAACCTCGTCGCCGGTCGCATCCCGGCCGAGGTCGAGTTTCCCTCTCTCGGACGTCTGGACACCGGGGCGGCTCGGGAGGCCCTGGACCGGGCCGGGGTCACGGCGGAGGGGGTGCTCGCCGTGGTCGACGTGAACATGGAGGCGGCGCTGAGGGCGGTCTCCGTGGAGAGGGGAGTGGACCCCCGCGGGCTGGCCCTGGTGGCCTTCGGCGGGGCGGGACCCCTCCACGCCTGTGCCCTGGCCGACGCCCTCGGGATGAAGGCGGTGGTGGTGCCGGCCCGGGCCGGCGTGCTGTCGGCGGTGGGACTGCTGTGTGCCCCTCCCCAGAGGGACCTGGTCAGGTCATGGGTCGGCCCGGTGGAAGGCCCCGAACTGGATTCCGCCCGTCGGGAACTGGCGGAGGCCGCCCTGGACCGGCTCGGCGGCACCGGCCGGGTGGAGACCTTCGTGGACTGTCGCTACGGAGGCCAGAGCCACGAGATCACGGTCGACTCACCGGCGGCGTTCCATCATGAACACCGGATGCGCAACGGCTACTCCCGACCCGACTGGCCCGTGGAGGTGGTCGCCATCCGGGCCCGGGCCCAGCGCCCCAGCCCCCTGCGGCCCGAGGAGCTGCCGCCCACCGACAGGCAGGGGGGGGAGGGTCCCATGGTGATCAGCGAACCCGACTGCACCATCTGGCTGCCCCGCGGATGGCGGGCCCGCCCCGGATCGGCCGGAGCGCTGGTGCTGGAACGGACCGGGGTGACGGAACGGACAGGGGGAACACAGTGAACGGGAACACCGAATCGGGCCCCGCCGGCGGGAGCGGAGATCTGGATCCGGCGTCCCTGCAGGTGCTGATCTCCCGGCTGACCTCCGTCGCCGACGAGATGGGGATGGTCCTGAGGCGCTCGGCGTTCAGCCCCAACATCAAGGAGAGGGCCGACTGCTCGGCGGCCCTGTTCACCGCCGACGGCCGTCTGCTCGTCCAGGCCGAGCACATCCCCGTACACCTGGGCGCCATGCCGGCCTCGGTGGAGGCAGTCATCTCCTCCCTGTCGGGTCCGCCCGAGCCGGGGGTCGACTACATCGTCAACGACCCCTTCGCCGGCGGGACCCATCTGAACGACATCACGGTGATAACGCCCTGTCACGACGGCGATCGCCTGATCGGCTGGGCGGCCAACCGGGCCCACCACGCCGACGTCGGGGGATCGGCACCCGGATCCATCCCCGCCGACGCCACCGAGATCTTCCAGGAGGGGCTGAGGATCCCGCCCATGAGGCTCACCCCCGAGGTGAGGACCCTGTTGTTCGCCAACTCCCGGACCCCGAGGGAGAGGGCGGGCGATCTCGACGCCCAGATCGGAGCCAACCGGGTCGGGGTGGAGAGACTGCGCCGGTTCGCCTCCGAACCCATGGAGGAGGTCATCGCCTACGGTCGGCGTCGCATGGAGGCGGCCCTGGCCGCTCTGCCCGACGGCACGTGGAGTTTCGAGGACGTGGTCGACTCCTTCGGACCCGACCCCGATCAGCAGCAACCGGGGACGATCAGGGTCACCGTCACCAAGAAGGGCACCCGGATCGTCTTCGACTTCACCGGTACCGACGCCCAGAGGCGGGGAAACGTGTCGGCGGTCGAGGCGGTCACCGTCTCCGCCGTGGCCTTCGCCCTGCGGTCCGCCGTGGATCCCACC
>DRKF01000203.1 GCA_011051915.1 Acidimicrobiales bacterium
CGGCGGCCGACAGGGTGTAGCTGATCAGCGCCGCCTTCGCAGCACCGTAGGAGACCTCACCGGGGAACTGTCGCCCCTCCCCCGACGTGAGGGTCACGATCCGTCCCCACGTCGAACCGCGATCACGGTGGCGAGAGATGAACTCAGCCATCAGCAACGCACCGGCGCGAGCGTCGACATGCAACTGGGCGTCGATCGAGTCGATGTCAACCATCCGGCTCGTGCGACCCACGGCATCGGCCTGCGTCGGCGCGAAGCTGTCCTTGCGCCAGCCACTCGCGTTGTGCACCAGGACCGACACCGGCCCCAGGTCGGCCTCGATCTGGTCGAAGAGCCGGGCGGGCACCTCGGGGTCCGACAGATCGGCCTCGATCACGAGCCCCCGCCGGCCGGCCGCTTCCACCCGAGCCCTCGTCAGTGATCCGTCGGCGGCTCGCGCCGCGTTGTAGTCGTCGGCCCGGTCGGGGTCACCGGTGCGCAGATAGGTGATGGCGACGTCGGCGCCGAGTTCGGCCAGCTCGATGGCGGTTGCGGCACCGATACCGTGATTGGCTCCGGTGACGACCGCGACTCGTCGGGCCAGTGGATGCAGGGGCATGGCGGGACTCCTTCGTTCGAACAGGTGAGAACACGAAATGAGAGTCAGCTGCCTGCCACGAGGTCCACAGTAGCCCGACGCCCACCGCCGGCGCCCGGGGATATGCACACCGGCGGTGAATCGTGTCGCAAGAAACCACAGGACGAGCCCGGCCCACGCGGCAGAACCCCTTCCGGGCCGGCTACCGACGCAGCTTCATGGCCGCGACCGAGTCGACGCCAGAAGAGTCGGAAGCAGTCTTCCTTCTTGAGGCCCTGACGAGCATTCCCCAGCGGTCGAAGAGCTCCGTGTCGGATGATCGTCGACCGGCGACAGCCGGGTACGAACCGTAGTCGGGTACCCCAAGGAGCGAGGTGGTTCCCGAGACACCCGAAGGAAGCGCTCGCGCTCCTCGAGACCGGCAGCCGTTCGACGCGACGTCCCGGAGTCGGTGTCCGGCCACCCGGGGGCCGACAGCTCACGGTCAGGACGTTGCTCGGACGCGGAACCATCGGTGGGGGCACCCGTGAGGAGTGCACCGGCAACATTCCGGTCGGTGATCCACAACTGTCACCGGGCCGTCCTTGCCGGGGTCGAGAGACCCAGTTCGGGGTCCTCAACTCGATCCCAGGGGGCTCGGGAACAACCGGCTACAAACAGCCCCGAGTAGACCCACATGGAGCACGGTGTCAGATGGAGAGTCCAGACTTCGGTCCTGCTTGGAGCAACACCCAGGGAGACCAGACGACCCTCATCCACCGGCGACCGCTCTCAGCCGCAGTCCGTGATAACAGTGGTTCAGAACTTCATTGCGGGACAGTCCGACTACATCTCCTCGCACCGAAAGGAGGCCGAGATGCGATCACCTGTCTCCTGGTGGATCCGGGGCTACCGACTTCTGTTCGCCGCTCTGGCCTCGGTAGCTGTCCTCGCCCAGTTGATGCAAAGCATCGACGCTGACCGTTCGACCGTAGACTTCTTCAGCTATTTCACAATCCAGAGCAATCTCATAGCGATTGGAGTTCTGCTATGGGGTGCTTTGAAAGCATTCCGGGCTCCGGGCCCACTATCACGAGACGTCATTCGTGGGGCTGCGGTCTTGTACCTCGCGGTAACGGGCATCGTATTTGCTGCCCTACTCTCAGGCCAGCCGCTAGTCACGGTGCCTTTTTCCAATAGCGTGCTGCACAAACTCATGCCGATAGTGATGGTAGCGGACTGGATCATCGATCCACCGAGTGAAGACATCGACCTCCGCACCGCCCTGCTTTGGTATACCTACCCGGTGATATGGCTTCTGTATACAATGATTCGAGGAGCTCTCATAGGGTGGTATCCTTACCCATTCCTCGACCCCGCAGCCGTAGACGGCATGGGCAATGTGCTTGGGATCACCGCTCTGCTCTTGACCGCCGCCGCAGTCCTCATAGCTGCCATTGTCGCGATTGGTCGAGCCGCCCGCCGCCGAGTCGGATGAACGGCCCCGAACCCCTCGACTGGTTATGTACGAAAGCTCTCGGAGTCATATCGAGGCCTTCTACACATGAAGCTAGAATACCTTCCCATCGATACAGGAAACGGGGTGATATGGAACCGACTATTCGACACTTCATGGGCCATGCTTTGGTTCTTCCTGTTCGCGGCCTGGATCTGGCTAACAATTTCTGTCGTTTCCGACCTCTTCGGTAGCAAGTCATCCGGTCCAGCCAAGGCCGGGTGGGTCATCCTCATACTCCCCTTCCCGTTTCTCGGAGTACTCATCTACCTCCTCGTCAACGGCGACAGTATGCATGAGAGGGCCGTCGCCGATCTGACCTCGATGGGGAAGGCCCAACGCGACTACATCAGGGAGGCCGCAGGTACGGGCCCGTCGACATCCAACTAGCCGGCCGAGCTTCACCACAGCGGCGTACTGAGCGATGAGGAGTTCCAGGCTGCGAAGGCCAAGCTGTTCAGATGAAGCCGGGAGGTTCAAGTCACCGCTGACCGCTAGAGATTGTCGATCGACCAGTAGCGGACGTCGACGTCCACACCACGGATCGACAGCTTCAATCGGTGCCGGATCGGGGTCGGGTTCGACGCTGCACGACACGACGGGACTTCTCCCTGAACCGATGGTCGATGTAAAGGCCGACGATGGCAATTCCGCTGATCAGGTAGAACACCGTGAACAGCTTCGAGAGGTCGCGGGACGGGGCCAGATCGCCAAATCCGACCGTCGTCACGGCCACCACCGAGAAGTAGAAGGAGTCGACCCAGCTCCAGCCCTCGACGAAGTGGTACACGACGGTGGCGGTACCTATGACGAGGGCTGCGGCGCCACCGAGCAGACGACCGATGTACCGCTCCCATGCGGCGGTGTCCCGAGGATCGATCCCCTCTTCCGGCTCGCTGGATTCCGATCCACGAAACCTGTCGGACACGGATGTACCTCCAGTTCGGCGGTCCACGCTACCCCGTCGAGCTCCGGCGGGCCGCAGGCCGGAAGGCCCTCAGGGTGGCGGACACGTCGCCAGCGGCCCCGCTACGCCAACCGCGCCCCGTGTAGAATCCCTGTCCGTGGGCCCGTCTACCCCGCGGCAACGTCACCCCGAGGGCACCGTCGAAGTGGTTCGTGAGGCCATGACCATGGCTCTCTACCTGTCGATCGTGCTTCTGGCGATGCTCGTCGCCCTGCCGACCAAGAACGGGGTCCGGAGCGTCCAGGGCGGTCCGGTCGCACACGGGCTGGGCCTCGTCGAGCTGATCTGGGGAACGGCACTCGGACTCGCCCTGGCCCACTGGTTCTCATTTCAACTCACCGCGAGGGTCTTCGGCGGGGGCAAGGTCACCCGAAGGGACGTCGACACCGGTGTCGCCCAGTTGGCCGCCGCGATCGGCGTTGCGGCGTTCTGTACGGTCCCGGTGTTTCTCTTCGATGAGACCCGCGATGTCCAGATGGCGGCTTTCGTGCCTGCGGCGATAGTCGGTGCCGCCGGCTACGCCGTCGGTCGCACCGGAGGTAGGTCGAGGCAGTGGTCCCTGGTCCTCGGGGGTGTCGCCGCGTTCCTGGGCTTGACGGTCGCCGGGATCAAGAACCTCCTCCTCGGCCACTGAGTCCTCGGCCGCTGACTGCCGCACGGTGTCGCCCAACGGCCGAGGGGAGTCACATTCAGACCCTCCACCGGCACAGTGACCGATACATCGGGATCACACAGCCTTCGCCCCGGCCCACACGCCGCAGAGTCCTTTCCCTGGCCATCCTGCGTGGACGTCACAGCGCCGATGTGTGCTCCCCACCGTGCCGGATGACGCTCTTGCGCCATTTCAACCGAAGGCCTCACCCGCACAGATGCCACCGGTGTCCTGTCGACTACGGGAGGCCGGCGCCGGTCCACCGAATGGGGCCAGAGAACGTCCCCTCACCATCTCTCGTGGCCGCTCTGTCCCCTCCTGAGCCGCACCAGCTGAAGCGCCGTCCCCTCGATCAGATCGGTCTCGTTCCACCCGGACTCGGACGTGAGACGTTGCAGTTCATTCGCCGGAGCGGTAGATCGTGCTGGGGATCACCTCCACCCTCACGTCCACATCGCGACCGAAACCCGCGTCGAGCGCCGCATCGAGATCCGCTATTGGCGGCGGCTCCCCCTGACCGGTGACGACAACCCGGATCTCATCGAGATCGGCTGAGACGTCGACGAGCTGCAGCTCCGTGGTATCGCCGAGCCAATCCTGCACCACCCTCGTCGCCGTGGACTGGGCCGACGCCGACGCCAGAATCGTCTGAGCCGTGAAGGCCAGGGGTATGAGGATGACCAGGGCGGCGGCCAAGACCGTCCCGAGGGCCGCCATGATCTGCTCCCGGTTCTCATGCCAGCGGTGGATGGGAGCGAATCCGGTCAGGAAGAACACGAGCGTCGCAGCGAGAATGATCGAAACCAGATTGGTGAAGAACAGCAGAAACGCACCCCAGGCGTCCGCGGTCATTCCAGCCTGGAAGGTGAGGCCTACGACCCCCAGGGGCGGCACGAGGGCGACGGCGATGGCTACACCTGCGATCGAGTCCGACACTCGCTTGTCGACCATGGCAAACGCGCCGGCGGCTCCCGCGGCTATGGCGACCGCCATGTCCAGGAGGTTGGGGCTCGTGCGTGAGGTGACCTGCCCATTCGCCGACAGCGGAACGAGGGCTGGGGCCCATGTTCCGATGATGTAGGCCAGCCCGATAGCCACTGCGACACCGGCGGCGACGAGTGCCAGCGAAGTCACGAGTCGGCCCGTCCATCCGTTGACTATCGCTCCAGCGACTCCCAGGATCGGGGTCATGAGCGGAGCGATCAGCATGGCGCCTATGACCACCGCGGTCGAGTCCCCGAGGATGGCGAAGGTGGCGATAGCCACCGAAAGGACGAGCATCATCCACCAGGCGACGAGCTTCGATGCCCGTTCCGGTGGCTCGAAGTAGAGGCCGTCGGCGATTTCCTCTCGGCGGGCGTCGCCGAGGTCGCGAGTGGCCAGCCAACCGTTGACGACCTGGAACATCGACGCGGTGTTGAGGGTGGCGGCCTCTGCGTCGTCGTGGTGGGACACTCCGTAGCCCACCATGACCACACCCACGACCACCGCAACGGCCGCTCCCAGGAACCTCAACCCGGCGGCAATGCCCGCCGGAAGGAGGATCATCACGATCGCCAGCATCAGTGACACCCCGCCTCTGACGAGGTGGAGCCGCCATTTCGGCTCCCGGCGGACCGGGAAGGCCTCCCGAAACGCCAAGAGGGCCCGCAGGCCGAAGTAGGCTGCCGCCAAACGCACCAGCAGCGTCTCGGTCCGCGTCGGGTAGAAGAGGAACAGCAGGCCCGTCACGACCGACAGTCCGCCTTCCGGGAGAGCTCGCCGTCGCACCGCACCCTTCGCGGCGCGGATGCCGAACCAACCAACCGACAACCCGGACAGAATCAGTGCACCGCCGATGACGATGTGGAGGAGTACGACGGAAACGCCCGGGACCGTCAGAACGAACAGACCGACGCCGATGGCGATGGTTCCCTTGATCGACGTTGGATTCAACCAAGCGGGAGAACCCAGGGCGGAGAACGGACTCCTGCGCTCTACGGGCTCGCGGTCGCTCACGGGTCCTCCTCCGAACCTCACATCCTAGCCCGGATGCTCCCTGGCCGAGGCTGGGAGGTCTCGCCGAAAAGCCTTCTGACCTGGGGCGATGCATCTTCCCGGGACAACAACCGGACAGCCCACTGAGTCGCACCGGGAGGCCCTTTGGATCGCTCGGTTCCGGTACGAATGACCGGAACCCATTGCCGGTCGCATTGGAAGCACGGCCGGGACTGCTCGAGGTGACCATCTCTCGTGAAACAGGCATCTGGGACGGCGTGCCCGACGAGCGACCCGGCAGTAGGAGCAGCGTGACTCGATGCTCAGGACCGGTCCCCGAGAATTCCACCATGAGCGTGAGTCCCACCGTGGAATGGTGGCAGCCCCCGACGTGTCAGCCGCCGGAATCGTCCTCATCCTGGGATGCCTTGCGCACCTACCGCACCTTGGCGGAGGATGCCTGCCTCCGTCCCACCGGTACCGGTGAGGGAAACCACCCTCCGCCCAACCGCGTCTACGCCCACCTCACCACCAAGCGGGGCTACGTCCGGCACGCCACGCCACACGAAAACTATCGTGGTGTCATGGGACGGGGGATCCGAATGTCCGGACTCGTGCTGTTGGCCGCCGTCATGGCCGCCTGCAGCGGGGGCGGGGAGGAGACGGCATCTACGACATCAGGGAGGTCAACCTCGACGGTGGCAGAGACGGCACCCACCACGGCAGAACCTTCGGCCCCGACTGCGGCGGCGCCGGTTGAGAACTTCCGGGCCGTGCTCATCACCACGGGCGACGAGCACGCGTGTGCGCTCGACGGCGAAGGCAGGGCGTGGTGCTGGGGCTACGGGGAGTCGGGACGCCTCGGCGACGGGTCCGGCGAGGACGCGGCGACCCCGGTGCCCGTCGCCACCGACGCCCGGTTCCGGCTGCTGTCCGCCGGGCGCACCTTCACCTGTGGGATCAGCACCGATGAACGCACGCTGTGCTGGGGCGGGAACAGCCGCGGTCAATTGGGTGACGGAACCACCGGCGGCGGCTCCGGCGACGCCGATCAGCCGTCGCCGGGTGCAGTCCTCGGCGACCGGTCCTTCGCGGACCTGGCGGCGGCCCAGCTCCACGCGTGCGCACTTGATGAAGACGGCGCGGTTTGGTGCTGGGGCGCCTATCCATCCGGTCAGCTCGGCGTCGCCGTGAACAACGACCAGACGGCGCCGGTTCGCGCCGGAGGTGATCTCCGTCTGGTGAAGCTCGGCCAGGGCGGGGACACATCTACGTGCGGCATCGACACCGATGGGGCCGCCTGGTGCTGGGGTGGCAATGCTTTTGGACAGCTCGGGGACGGCACCCGATCGAATGCCGCCCAACCGGAGCCTCGCCCGGTCGTGGGCGGCCGGACGTTTCGAGCCCTCGCGCTGGGACGAACCCACGCGTGCGGGATCGACCTCGACGGAACGCTGTGGTGTTGGGGCCGCAACGAGGCGGGCCAGCTCGGTGACGGCACCACCGAGGACCGCGCCGAACCCGTCGCGGTCGCCCTCGAGGCACCGGTCCGTCAGGTCACTGCCAACGACCGGATCACGTGTGCGGTGACCGAAGACGGACGGGCATGGTGCTGGGGGGCCAACGTGGACGGCCGCCTGGGCGACGGCACCGTCGACGACCACATCGAACCCGTCGAGGTTTCGGGTGGCCCGATCTGGGAGGAACTCCACGCCGGTGAAGCGTTCACCTGTGGTCGGACCACCGACGACGCCGTGTTCTGCTGGGGTGCGGGTCAGAACGGCCGGCTCGGGGACGGTAGTGGTGAGGACCACCTACTCCCCGTCCCAGTGGCCGCGCCGTAACCAGGCCGCGGACCCGCGAGGTCTCGGTCGGCAGGAGAGACCCGATGAGCCTGCGGGCAGGTGGCCCACGCTCTGAGAGAACCCACGAGACTCACGGGATCAGGGCGTCGTCGGCGGCCCGGCGCATCATCGAGCCCCAGAGGGCGACGGATGCTCGACGGGGCATCACCCGGGTGGTCAGGAGGCGCATGACGCGGTTCGTGGCACCCGGGACGACAACGGCCTTCCTGCCGAGGGCACGGAGGGCTGCGGCCACCACATCCTCCGGTGACATCCATTTCATCGGCAGTTGGGCGAAGTCGATGCCCTCGGTGTCGGCCATCTCGGTTCTGGTGGGACCCGGTGCGAGGACGAGCAGATCGACTCCTTTCGCGGCGAACTCGGTGTGGAGCGCTTCACCGAGAACGAGCTGGTAGGCCTTGACCGCCGCGTAGTTGGCCAGATACGGGACGCCGTTGAACGCCGAGGTCGACGACACCAGAACGATGCCCCCTCGTCCCCGCTCAGCCATGCGCCCTCCGAAGAGGTGACTGATCTGCATCGGCGTCGTGGCGTTGAGTTGTACGAACTCCGCCTGCGTCTCGGCGGACGGATGGAGGAAGGAGCCGGGGATGATGGCGCCGGCGTTGGAGACGGCGAGACCCACCTCGAGATCGGAGGTGGCCTCGTCCAGCCGCTGCACCCCGTCGGGCCGGCTCAGATCCACCTGGACGGGGCGGACACTGACACCGCTGCTTCGGGTGAGCTCGTCGGCCAGGGATTCGAGACGGTCGATGCGCCGGGCGGCGAGTACGAGATCGAGTCCCCGGTCGACGAGGGCCCGGGCGAACTCCCGACCGATACCCGACGAGGCGCCGGTGACCAGAGCCCACGGACCGTAGGCGGAGTGGAAGTCCTCCATGGTCAAACCTCCCCTCCTTCGGTGCTCGGGGCTCCGGTGTCGTCGGGACGACGGATCACGTCGCCGCTCCGGTGACAAGTCGCGTTCACAGATCGAAACGGGGTCGTACGGCCCCAGGCTCTGTCGAGCATGCTGCGTCCTTTCGGTACACGCCTTCCCGGTTTTAGGAATGATCGTTCCCATACGAACCGGAACGGTCGTTCCTGTATTCCTCCGGCGTGGAGATATCTCGTGACTGACGCCGGTTTGGTGGGCAGCCTCGGCCGGGACTGGAATGGTTGTTCCGCTGTCTCGGTTGTTGAGGTGAGCATGGGACGCCGGCGCGAGTTCGACACCGACGAAGCACTGACCCGCGCCCTCGGTGTCTTCTGGGATCGGGGGTACGAGGCGACCTCCATCGAGGACCTGACCGCCGCCACCGGATTGTCCCGGTCGTCCATCTACTCCACGTTCGGATCCAAGCGGGGCCTGTTCGACGCCGTCATGGAGCACTACCTGGAGGGCATCGGTGAGATTCTCGGACCCCTGGAGGAAGGCGAGGGCGGAATCGACGACCTCCTCCGGTTCTTCGAGATGTGGCGGGACCGGACCCGCACAGACGTCGACGGGTCACTGGGCTGTCTGATGATCAACACGATGGCGGAGCGGGGTCATGTCGATCCGGACATCGCCGAGCTGGGCTCCCACTACCTGACCCGGTTCCGGTCTGCCTTCGAGCGAGCCCTGGAAACGGCAGCCGAGCGGGGCGAGGTGAGGGCCACGGCGATCTCGCAGATGGCGGGCACTCTCATGCTGATGACCACGGGCTTCTTCGTCGCCAGTCGGGGACAGAGCCGGCAACACATCGAGGAGATGATGGACACGATCGTCTCTCACGTGGAGAGCCTGCGGGTACCCACCGACGGAACCGAGCAATAGACCCCGCCCCTCACCCGCAGTGACTCGGACGACAATCGTGTCGTCGTCGAGTCGGTCGCCGTCGCGGACTGTCGGCGCCGGGTCGTCGCCGCCTCACTCCAGGCCGGCCTTGTCCAGCATGGCCATGAGCGACGGGCGTCGTCGGTTCCGTTGTCGTAGATCGTCAAGGCGCACAGCGAACTCGTCGAGGCGATCGGCTGCGGTGGCCGCTCGGCGAGCCGCGGTGAGGTGCCGAACGGCGGTCCGGTAGGCGCGCTTGTCGGCCCGTTCGAGCGCACCTTCGGCGAGCCGGAGGTACACCACCATGGCGTCGCCGGGTGCGGTTGGCTCACGGGCCTCAGCCAGCCGGAGCCACTGCGATACATCGAGGTCTCGGTCGGTCGCGGAGGCCGTGTTCCAGGCCCGGTCCGGTTCACCGTCGGCCAACAGTGCGTCGATGAGGCCGGCGGGATCACGCTCGGCCAGCACATCACGCGCCGGCTCGACCTCGCCGCCCCAGGTGTCGTTGGCGGCGGCCGCGGCCTTCAGCCGCGCGTAGGTCGAGGCACTCGGCATGCGCTGGTGGTGCCGGCGGCGTAGCTCGACCACCCCGTCGAGATCACCACTGTCGGCGAGCAGGTCGGCCGCCAGGTCGTAGAGCTTCCCCACCTGCCACCCGTTCGTCTCGTCGATGCCCCGACGCGCCCACATCAACGCATCGTCGACCTGGCCGAGTTCCACCATCGCCTCGGCGACCCGGAGGAACTGGTAGGCCGAGCTCAGGTCGCCACCCAGTAGGTCTACGAGCCGGTCGACGTCACGATCGATGATCGCAAGCCGTTCGGCCGCGTACTCCGCTGCGTAGCTCCGAATTCCCCCGCCAAAACCTCCCAGCGAAGGAGAACGGTCATCGGCAGCGGCGACTTCCTCCGAGCGCTTGGCGACCTCGCGTCGATAGACGGCCAGGCCCTTCTCCCCCAACGCATCCTGATAGGCGACCGGGTC
>DRKF01000204.1 GCA_011051915.1 Acidimicrobiales bacterium
CACACCCAGGTTGACGTCGTCGGCGATCTCGACGGACTTCCCGTCGTCGGCGAGGCGGGCGTTGAGCATCGGGTGGTTCCCCAGGACCGAGGCCATGGCCCACAGGAGGTAGGCGGTCACCGACCTCGGACTCTCCCTGCGACGGCGGTCCTCCAGCACGGGGTCCAGCCCGACGTGCACCGCCACCTGGCTGAGCGCCGCCTCGGAGGTGGCCTTGGCCATGCTCCGGGCCATCGACCGACCGATCCGGCTCAGCCTGCGGACTCCGAAACCCTCGCCGGTCACCCCGCCCCGCCTTCTTCGGTCGGTGCCGTCTCGACGGTGATCAGGGCCAGGACCGTGCCGACATCGACGGTCTCGTCCTCCTCCACGAGTATCTCGGCGATGACACCGTCGCAGGGGGCCTCGAGGTCGTTCTCGACCTTCTCCGTCTCGACCTCGGCGACGACGTCGCCGGACCGGACCGGGTCGCCGACGTCGACATGCCAGGCCAGGATGGTGGCGTCCTCCATCGTGAGGCCCCACTTCGGCAACCTGAGTTCGACAGTGGCACTCATCGGTGGGTGTTCCTCCCGGTTCGGTCGACGGCAGGGGTGGGCCCGCGGGCCGCGGTGGCACTCATCGGTGGGTGGTCCTCCCGGTCGGGTCGACGGCTCGGGTGGCTTTCATGACCTACCCATCTGGCGGCGGACGGCGTCGGCGATGATCGCGGGGTTCGGCATGATGGCGTTCTCCAACGGCACCGAGAACGGGATCGGGGTGTCGAGGGCGTCCACCCGGCCCACGGGCCCCGACAGCCGGTGGAAACACTCCTCGTGGATTCGGGCGCTGAGCTCCGCCCCGAGCCCGCCGGTACCGGGCGCCTCGTTGACAACCACGGCCCGACCGGTGCGGTTCACCGATTCCACGACGGTCTCGGCGTCGTAGGGGCGGATCGTCCGCAGGTCGACGACCTCCACGGAGATGCCCTCCCCGGCCAGGACGGCGGCGGCCTCGAGGGCCATGGGAACCATGCGCATGGTCCCCACGACGGTGACGTCCGTGCCTTCACGGGCCACCGCCGCCCTTCCCAGGGGAACGGTGTAGTAGCCGGGGTCGACTTCCGCCCGGGAGCGGTACAGGGCCTTGTGCTCCAGGAACAGGACCGGGTCGTCGGACTCGATGGCGGCCAGCAGGAGTCCCTTGGCGTCGGCGGGATTCGACGGGGCGACGATCACGATGCCGGGGATGTTCATGAACCAGCCCTCCACACTCTGGGAGTGGTGGGGCCCTCCCCCGAACCCGGCTCCGCAGGCGGTCCGGATCACGAGCGGGGCGCTGAACTGGCCGTCGAACATGTAGTGGAGCTTGGCGGCGTTGTTGACGATCTGGTCGTAGCACTCACCGAGGAAGTCGGCGAACATGATCTCGGCCACGGGGCGCATGCCCACCATCGCCGCCCCGACCGAGGTGCCGATGATCGCCGCCTCCGACAGAGGCGTGTCCCTCACCCGGTCGGCGCCGTACTTGGCCCACAGCCTGCGGGTCACCCCGAAGTCGCCGCCCAGCTCACCTATGGACTCCCCGATGAGGAACATCTCGGGGAAGCGTTCCATGGCCAGGTCGAGGGCCCCGTTGAGGGCCTTGACCATGCTGGTCTTCCGGGTCTTCCGCGTCTTCCGGGGCCCGGGCTTCGGGTGGGGTTCGGTCGGGGCGGTCATCGGCCCGCCACCTCCCAGCCGATGTAGACATCGGCGGTGGCCTTGGCGAGGTCGGGTTCGGGGCTGTCCTTGGCGAAGCGGATCCACTCCTCGATCCGTTCCCTCTCGGCGCTCTCGATGGCGTGGAGGCGGTCCTCGGGCACGTCGAGCCTCAGCAGCTTCTCGGCGGCCATGAGGATCGGGTCGTGGTCGACCTTCCAGTACTTGACCTCCTCGTCGGAGCGGAACTCCCCGCTGAAGACGCCCTGCCACCGCCACGTGATGAACTCGATGAAGTAGGGACCCCGGCCCGAGCGGATGTGATCGAAGGCGGTGGCCACGGCCTCGGTGGCCTCGACGATGTCGTTCCCGTCGACCTGCACACACGGGAACCCGTAACCCCGGGCCAGATCGACGATGTCGGCCGAGGCCAGTCCCTGAGCGGCGGGCAGGGAGATGGCGTACCCGTTGTTCAGGCAGGCGTAGAGAACGGGGAGGTCCCAGATGGCGGCCATGTTGAGGCTCTCGTGGAACTCACCCCGGCCCACAGTGCCGTCGCCGATGACCGCGCAGGCCACCCGATCCTGACGGCGCAGCTTGTACGCCAGGGCCACCCCCAGGACCGTTGCCATGTAGGACCCCTCGACCGCGTTGTCGCCGAAGTTCCCGACGCTGGGATCGGCGGAATGCAGGCTGCCTCCCTTGCCCGAGCACACTCCGGTGGCCCGACCGAAGAGCTCGGCCATGATGCTCCGGCCGTCGCCCCCGTGGCGCTGCTGAGCGAGGGCGTTGAGACCGTGGCAGCGGTGGTCGGGGAAGAAGCAGTCGGTGGCCTCCAGATGGGCGGCCAGGGCCGCCTGGGTGGCCTCCTGGCCGAGCCCGGTGTGGAGCATCCCGGGGACGTTGCCGGCTTCGAACTCCCGCTCCAGACCCTGTTCGAACGCCCGGATGGTCCACATGTCACGGTAGAGATCGAGCTGTCTCCCGATATCCATGTCCGCCCCTCCCTCGGTGTCTCGCCGTCGGCCGGGAACCCCCGGTGATCCCCGCGGGTGGCTCCGGTCCCTCGGAGAGTGCCGTCTCCGAACCGAACGTCGCCCGGTCGATCGGCCAGGGGCCGAGCTGACCCGGAACAGGTGTCCCGGGGAAACCCGCCTCGGCGTGACTTTAGCAATACCAAACTCTGTTAGGTATTGTCAACGAGGCGGGCGGTGGCGGATGAGGGGGATGGCGGCGGACCCTGCCGCTAGCCGTTCTGCAGGGGTGGGGGAGACATCATGCAGATGTAGGCGGCCTCACCGCCGGTCCGGTTGGAGATCGTTCTCAGGCGGCTGCTCTCGTAGTGGATGGCATCTCCGGGGCCCAGGACATGGTGCTCGTCGGGGGCGAGTTCCACCTCGATGGAGCCCGACTCCACCAGCAGCCACTCCTCGCGGGCGTGCTCCAGCCGTTCGGCCTCATAGACCTCTTCGGGTTGCATGACCCGTCGGAACGGCAGCATGTACCAGTCCCGGTGGGGGGTGAGCAGTTCGATGCGGATCTCGGAACGGTCGCCCCATGCGACGACCGGGCGGTTGTCGGCCCTCACCACCGGGTCGTGGGTGGGTTGGCTCAGCAGGTGGAACAGTGGCACCTTGAGGACCTCGGCGATCCGGGCCAGCGACTTCAACGACGGGGACACCCTGTCGTTCTCGACCTGGGAGAGGAACCCGCTGGTGAGATCGGCCGCCTCGCCGACCTCCCGGAGGGTCAGGCCCAACTGGATCCGGCGACGGCGGATCTCCGATCCGACCTCGAGATCGGCTGACGGCCCCTGGTCGGTCATGGGCGGAACGTCTCGCGGGAGCGGGGAATCATCCCGTCATGGTACGACCCGGCACCGGTCGACCCGGAGAGAGACCGCCCTGTCCGGCCCGTCCGGGCCATGGTGGGAGTCACTGTGGCCCCGGAACGCCGGCGAACAGGGCGATTGACCCGTTGAGCGGGATCGGGGAGTCAGTGTGGTCCCGGAACACCGGCGAACAGTGCCATTGACCCGTTGAGCGGGATCGGGGAGTCAGTATGGCCCCGGGACGCCGATCCCATCGAGGGTGCGGGCGTGGCGCCACCGGCCGAAACCCAGGGGAGCGGGCCAGTGTGGACGGGCCCGGGCACCCCGGGCGGGAAACCAGGCCAGCTCCCGCCCGATGCCCGAGGCCGAGCGGCACCACACGCCCCGCAGGCC
>DRKF01000205.1 GCA_011051915.1 Acidimicrobiales bacterium
CCGGGCCGACGAGTGGTTGCTGTTCGACCAGGAGACCCCATCGAGCTGCTGTGCCCGCGGCCTGGCCAACGGCCAGATGTTCACCGCCGACGGGACCCTCGTGATCTCAGTGAGTCAGGAGGGCCTGATACGCCCGCTCGAACCGGTGGGCGACGTGCGGGACGCCTGAGGTGACTCCGCCCCGGGGAGTCACCCACGACCTGTGTCGCCCCCGGCGACTCGGGGGCGCGCCAGAGCCACCTCGATCCCGACGACCCGGCCGGACCGGTCCGGTCACGGCCCTGGTCGCCGCCCTGCTCCTGGTGGCCGGCTGCTCCGGCCGGGCCCGGGACGTGTCGGACTCCCCGGAACCGGTGACGGCGAACCCCACCGCTTCAGCGCCGACCACCGAGGACTCGGCGATCGAGCCCGGGACGGGTGGCGGCGACACGGCCGTCGACCCCGGAGGCGGAGCCGAGCCCGACACGACATCCCTGGTTCCCCTCGATTCGGTCGGGATCGGGTTCACCACCATCGCGACCGTGCCCCAGCCCCTGGATCTGGTCGCCGGCCCCGACTCCTCTCTCTACGTGGCCTCCAAGACGGGAGTGGTGTTCCGGATCGGCCCCGACGGCTCCCCCGAAGAGTGGTACGACATCGGCGACCGGGTGTCGACCGAAGGCGAGCGGGGCCTGCTGGGTATCGCATTCGGACCTCGGGGACGCTTCTACGCCTCGTTCACCGATCGTGACGGAAACACGCGGATATCGGCCTGGCGGATCGTCGACGACGGGGTGGACCCCGCTTCCGAGGTGAGCGTGATCACCGTCGACCAGCCCTTTGCCAACCACAACGGCGGCCACATCGAGTTCGGGCCCGACGCCATGTTGTACCTCGGCCTGGGGGACGGGGGGTCGGGCTATGACCCGCTGGGCAGCGGACAGGACACCGCCACCCTGTTGGGTTCGATCCTCAGGATCGACGCCGCTGGTGTGGCCGACGGCTACCGGATTCCCTCCGACAACCCCTTCGTCGACCACCCTGAGATCGTGGCCCCCGAGATCTGGCTGTTCGGGGTGAGGAATCCCTGGCGGTTCTCGATCGACCCGGAGACGGGAGATCTCTGGATCGGCGACGTGGGCCAGGACCGCATCGAGGAGATCGACCTGCTGCCCGCCGGACCCGGGGCCGATGTCGGGGGTCGTGGAGCCAATCTGGGGTGGGGAGTGCTGGAGGGCGACGACATCATCGGTGACCCGAGCGACCTCGTGTCCGATCCCGTCGCTCCGTTGCACACGTACAGCCACGATTTCGGGGTCTCCGTCACGGGTGGACTGGTGTACCGGGGTGGCGCTGTTCCCGACCTGGAGGGCGTGTACCTGTTCGCCGACTTCGGAAGCGGGACACTGTGGGGGCTCAGACCCGGCCCGGAGGGCCCGGAGGTGGCGGTGCTGGCCGAGGAAGTGGGGTCGATCGCCGGATTCGGGGTCGACGCCGCCGGGGAGGTCTATCTCCTCGATCTGTCGGGCCCGGTACTGAAACTCCGACCGGCGGACTGACCCAACCTCTCCGTGCAACGACTCCGAATCGGTTCGGGTCGGCTCACGGATCCGAAACCGTCGAATTCCTCCGTGGAGGAGCGTCCATCAGTCCGAGTCACCGGCCTGCGCCGCGGCGTTGTCGGGGTTGGTGAAGTAGATCTTCAGCATCAACACCGCGGCCCCGACCCCACCCACCGCGGCGATGAGCAGACCGCCCCACCCGGTGAGGAACCAGTCGTAGGCGTTGTCGACGGACCATTCGCCCGGCCCGGTCGTGGCCAGGACCGCCGCCACCGACCCCAGCACGAAGGTGAACTCCCAGCCGTTTCGCACGCTGAAGAAACCGTTGCGCCGGTGGCCGACATAGCCCGCCACGGTCATGACCCCGATCACGGCCATCGGGCTCAGGGGGAAGAGAAACCCGAGAGCCACTGCCAGCCCCGCCCCGATCTCGGTACCGGCAGCGAGTCGGGCGTGCAGGGCCCCGGGCCTGAGCCCCTCGGACTCGAACCATCCCGCCGTGCCCTCCAGACCGTTGCGGATCTTCGCATAGCCGTGAGCAGCCAGCAGCAGACCCAGTAGCAGTCGCAGCAGCAGCAGACCCAGATTCAGATCGTCCAGGCTGTAGACATCGGAAGCGAGCAGTGCGACGGACATCGGTTTCCCCTTCGTTCCCCGTCCCCATGGCGGGACCGGCCCGAACCTAGCGCGCCGCTCGGGGCTGAGCCCCGGCGATCAGGCGTTGCGAAGCCGCGACTGCGCCACCCGACCCGACCGACACCGAGCCCCGGCGCTCAGGCGTTGCGAAGGTGGTCGGCGGCGTTGCGGAAGTACGCCCTCACCTGCTCCTCCACCTCGGGGTCCAGGCCTCCCTCCTCGAGGGCGGCGTTCATGTTGTCGAACCAGGCATCGCGTTCGGCCTGGCCGATCTCGAACGGCACGTGTCTCATCCTCAGCCGCGGATGGCCCCTCTGTTCGCTGTAGTCGGCCGGGCCGCCCCAGTACTGGATGAGGAAACCGGCCAGGTGGGCCTTGGGTGCGGTCAGATCCTCGGGGTACATCGACTTGAGCAACTCGTCCTCGGCCACGCGCTCGTAGAAGCGGTCGACCAGATCCACGAACCACTGGTCGCCACCCACCAGGTCGTACAGTGTTCCCATCGGTGCCCTGCTCCGGGTCATCGTTCGGCCCTCACGGTCCTTCTCGGGGGTCTCCTCATCGGGCCGGCCTCACAGTCCGTAGCGGTAGACATTGGTCTCCCGGGGTTCGAAGCCGATTCGACGATACAACCGGTTGGCCGCCTCGCGTGAGGGCCGGGATGTCAGATCCACGGTGCGGGCACCGAGTTCGGCGGCCAGTTCGAGGGCCCGACGGTTGATGATCTCGCCCACACCACGCCCCCGGGCGGCGGAGTCGACGACGACATCCTCGATCCAGGCCCTGATCCCGGTGGGGATCTCGAACACCACCAGGGTCAGCGACCCCACGATTCGCTCACCGTCGCGGGCCACCAGGAGATGACAGGCCTCCGATTCGACCAGTCGGGTGAGGGCGGCGGCATCGGGGGGAGGAGAGGAGCGCGAGAGCTGGGGAATGAGTTCGGCGAACGCCTCCACCAGTTCGGGGCTCACCATCTCGCATTCCTCGACGGTGATCTCGGCCACCCGTCACCTCGCTTCTCGTGTCGTCCGTCGGGTCGGCCCCGCTGACGCCCGGGCAGAACCGAGCCGGGGCCGGGGAGCACCCCGATGTTACGCCCGGGATCCGGGTCACCGGCACCCCGATGTTACGCCCGGGATCCGGGTCACCGGCACCCCGGGGATACCGATAGGTTGCTGCCATGGACCACATCGTGTGGAGTGACCGACCCGAACTGGTCGAGCCGACGATGATCGCCGCCTTCTCCGGGTGGAACGATGCCGGTGACGCGGCCACTGTCGCCGCCCAGTACCTGTCCCGGCGTTTCGACTCCCGGGAGTTCGCGAGCATCGATCCCGAGGCGTTCTACGACTTCTCGATCCAGCGGCCGGTCCTGCGCCTGCGTCCCGACGGCGGGAGGGTTCTCCAGTGGCCGGCGAACGAGTTCTCCCACATTCGCCTCGATGACGGTCGCGATGTGGTCATCCTCACGGGAATCGAGCCCCGACTTCGCTGGCGGACCTTCACCGAGGCCGTACTCGAGGTCATCCGCTCGATGGGCGTGGTCCGTGTTGTCACTCTGGGCGCCCTGCTCAGCGAGGTTCACCATCTGGACCCGGTTCCGGTGATCGGGAGTGCGGCGGGGTCCGACATGCTCTCCGAACTCGATCTCCAGCCGTCGAGATATCAGGGGCCGACCGGCATCGTCGGGGTCCTCCAGATGGCACTGGCCCGGGTCGGGGTACCCGCCGCTTCCCTGTGGGCGTCGGTTCCGAACTACGTCGCCTCCTCTCCCTCGCCCAAGGCGGCCCTGGCCCTGGTGAGTCGGCTCGCCGATCTGCTGAACCTGTCCCTGGCGGCCACCGATCTCCAGATCGCCGCCGCCGAGTACGAACGCCAGGTCGAGGCCCTGGTGGAGGAGGATCCCGAGCTGGCCGAGTTCGCCGCCGAGCTGCGTGCCCTCGGCTCCTCGGTCCCCGATTCGGACCATCCGGCCGGAGCCGGTGAGCTCCTGGACACCGATCCCGGTGAGTTGATCGCCGAGCTGGAACGCTATCTGGAGCAGAACGGCGACACCTGACCCCGACCCCCGCCGGGACCACCGGGGAAGCAACGCACTGTCTGGAGCAGAACGGCGACACCTGACCCCGACCCCCGCCGGGACCACCGGCCGCACCGGGGGCGAAGGGGGCGACACGGGCCCGATCCCTCAGCCCCAGGGGGCCCGCCGCGGGGGGTCGAAGAGCACCGGTACGTCCTCGCCGGCCACGGCGGCGAAGGCTTGGTCGATCCAGACCTCCTCCAGGGCGAAGGGCTGGGGCAGTTCCCCCCTTGCGAACCATCCGAGGTCGGTGACCTCGAGGGGATGGGGTCTGAGCTCGCCACCCAGCAGCCGGCAGTGGAACACCAGGCTGTACATGGGGATACGGGTGAACCCGTGGCGGGTGCCGTCGATCAGGGCGATCAGGCGAAGGGGTTCGCACCGGATTCCGGTCTCCTCGAACACCTCCTTCTGAACTATCTCCGAGGCGGAGTAGCCGACATCGGCCCAACCGGTCGGATAGAGCCAGACCCCCCGGTCCGATCGCTTGATGAGGAGTATCCGTCCCTCGTCGTCTCCGACCACCGCGGCCACGGCCACCTTGGGCGTGACGTATCCGCGCGTCCCGGGTCGGACATTCGTCATCCACTCCGACGCCAGGGCCTCGGTGTCCACATCGCCCACCGCGGCTCCCTTCATCTCCGCCGCGATGCGCAGGATCTCCTCGAATCTCTCCTCCTCGTAGAGGGACTCGGTGAAGCCGAGACCGGTTCGGGCGATGGCCGAGAGGGTCTCGGCCCATTCCAGGAGCCGATGGGCCGGGACTCGTTCCGCGCCGGCCACGCTACCGACCCGCCCGGATCGGCGACACGAGTCGCGAACAGGCCGTCACAGGCGTGAGGGATCTATTCCGAATACCACCTCGTCACCGGTTCGGACCCGGGGAGCCAGGCCGTGGACCCTGGGGAGTATCTCCTCACAGTAGAACGCGGCCGAGACGATCTTGTCGGCGAGGAAGTCCCGGTCCCCACCGTCCGTCGCCAGCAACCGCTGGGCCACCAGAGCCGATCGGGCCATGTAGAAACCTCCCACCAGGGTCCCCAGCATCTCCATGAACGCCACGGCTCCGATGCCGACCTGTACCGGGTCGTCGGTCAGTCGGGCCCTCACCCATTCGATCTCGGGAGCGACGACCGCCACTGCGTCGGCCAGGCTCTTCTCCATCACCCTCAACTCGCCGGACCTCAGGTCGGAGGTCAGGGCCACGACGGACTCCATCAGTTCGTCGAGCGCCAGACCCCCGTCGAGGTTCACCTTCCTGAAGACCAGATCGAGGGCCTGGATACCGTTCGTGCCCTCGTAGATCGGTGCGATCCTCGAGTCACGCCAGTGGCGGGCGACGCCCGTCTCCTCTATGTACCCCGCCCCGCCGTGGACCTGGATGGCCAGGGAGGAGAGCTCCACACCGAGCTCGGTGCCCCATCCCTTCGATATCGGCGTCAGCAGGGCGCTGAGGTCGGAGAACCGCCTTCTCTCCTCGGGATCGGGGTGGACACCGGCCCAGTCCATGGCCACCGCGTTGGCATACATCACGCAACGCATCGCCTCGATCTGCGACCTCATGGTCATGAGCATCCGCCGGACATCACCGTGTTCGACGATGGGCGAGCTCTCGCCCGGAGCGGTGTCGGAGCCCAACGCCCGACCCTGGCGCCTCTCCAGGGCG
>DRKF01000206.1 GCA_011051915.1 Acidimicrobiales bacterium
GGGGCTGTTCCTGCTGCTGCCGCCGGGCCGGGCTCTGGTGAGGCCGTGGCTGAGCCGTGGCTTCCGCTCCCGGATCGAGGTGCACCACACGGGGCCTCTGGCCGGTGACGGCTTCATCGACGTGACCGAGGTCTTCGACAAGCCCGACGAGCCCGAAGGTCCCGACGACATCCTGGGCCCCGGGAGAGGACTGTGAGCCCCGATCCGGTTCCCGTCCGTCCGGCGGCGACCGTCCTCCTGCTCCGGGACAGCGAAGCCGGGGTGGAGGTCTTCATGCTTCGTCGCAACCGCGAATCGGCCTTCGTGGGCGGTGTGTACGTGTTCCCCGGGGGGAAGGTCGATCCGTCCGACCGGGAAGATCCCGGGCTCGAGGAGGTCTGTGGCGGGCGCGACGACGCATCGTGCAGCTCGGCCCTGGGGCTCACCTCCGGCGGACTCGCCTACTGGGTGGCGGCGGTGCGGGAGTGCTTCGAGGAGGCGGGTGTGCTGCTGGCCACCCGGGATGATGCCTTCGTATCGCTGGCCGACCCCACCCGGGCCGAGAGGTTCGGCGGGTATCGGGATCTCGTCTACTCCGGCGATCTCCGTCTGGCCGAACTGTGCCGTCGGGAGGGGCTGCGACTGGCCCTCGACCGGGTGGGCTACCTGAGTCACTGGATCACGCCCGTCGGTCCACCCCGCCGCTTCGACACCCGCTTCTTCGTGGCGGCCGTCCCACCCGATCAGGTCCCGCTGCACGACGGTGGCGAGACCGTGGCGAGCGAGTGGATCCGTCCAGGGGAGGCCCTGCGCCGTCACCTGGCCGGGGAGTTCGACCTGATCCTCCCCACCATCCGAAATCTCGAGGACGTGGCCCGGTTCGAAACCGTCGACGAGGTCATGGCCGACGTCGCCGTCCGTCGGGACATCCGGGCGATAACCCCGCGGATCGTCCGGGAGGGCTCGGGGATCAGGGTCATCGAACCGGGCCGGCCGGGCTACGACGAGGCTGCCGCCCGCGCCCCCACCGAAGGCAGTGTCAACGAGGTACCCCGTCCGGGTTCGGTCACCCCGCCGGACTGAGTGGGTTCCCCGGCTGGATGATCCCCCGGAGCTGAGTCGGACGTACCCGGGTTCGGTCACCCCGCCGGACTGAGTCCTGCCTGGAGGTGGGCAACGTGGTGGGCCACCTCGGTGGGGGCCTCGAGTGGCGTGAAGTGACCCACTCCGGACAGTTCGTGGTAGTCGGCGGCGGGGAACATCGCCGCCAGGGCCCTCCCCATCTCGACGTTGGCGACCGGATCGGCCTCACCCCATACGAACTGCACCGGCATCACCTCGCAGGCCGCCCCGATCGCGCCGAGCCAGCGGTTGGTGTGCAGATAGCGCTCGCGTACGTAGCTGTACACGGCGGGAATGCGTTCATTGCCGTTCCGGTGGGCGAGCAGCTCGGTCATGATCGTCGCCTCCTCCTCGTCCACGCATCGGGGATTGGCCATGAGGCGCCGGAGGCCCTCGACGTAGCCGGGAACCATGTCGCGGCAGATCTCCATCGCTCTCGGAACCGACGAGGGGGTCTCGAGGATCTGCTGGAAGCGGGTCAGGGTGGCCTCACCCTTGAGGATCGACCCGTTCAGAAAAGTGGATCCGACGATCTCGGGTCCGGGTCGGTTCCGGCGGCGACGGGAGAGCAGTTCAGTGTGCGGGGCGGTGTCGGCGTCGTGGTTTGGTCCGGGTCGGTTCCGGGGGTGACGGGCGAGCAGTTCGGTGTGCAGGCTCGTTCCCATGTCGTGGCTGACCACGTGGGCCCGGTCCACGGCGAGTTGATCCAGGAGTTCCTCCACCAGGTCCGCCTGCTGGAAGAGGGAGTAGCTCCAGGCCTCGGGCTTGTCCGACAGACCGAAACCGAGCAGGTCCATCGCCACACAGCGATGGGTGTCCCTGAGGATCTCGATGGTTCCCCACCAATCGCGGGACGAGGTGGGAAAGCCGTGGACGAAGACCAGGGTCGGACCCGACGGACGGACGGGGCCGACGTCGAGGTGGAACATCCGGTGTCCTCCGACCCGGGCGAAGTCGCCCTTCTGCATCCAGTCCCGGGTCGGAGCGGAGAGGCCGGCCGTCATGGGCGTGCGTTCCCCGGGCGGGGCAGGGCCAGTTCGAGCATCACGACCGACTTGGTGCCACCCTCGGACTCCCGTTCACCCACCCTCTCGAAACCGTAGCGGCGGTGGAAGTCCAGGGAGCGGTGGTTTCGGGGCCGGGTGTTGACCTCGGCGAAGATCCTCGATGTCCGCCCCCGGGCGTGGGCGACGAGCGAGTCGTAGAACCGGCGTCCGATGCCCCGGCCGTGCAGAGCGGGGTGGACCACGATTCGGTCGACGTAGATGAAGTCGGTCTCCCGTTCGCAGAACCAGGCGTAGTTCTCGCTGGGGTATCCGTGGCCGGGTCCGGTCAGGGTTATCAGCAGGGCGCCGACCCGCCCCTCGTGTTCCGCCACCCGGGCGAAGTCGCTCATGGCGACCAGTTCCGCCAGTGAAGTGTCGTCCAGCTCGTTGACGGCGGGAACAGCGGTGTTGTTCAGCTCCAGCACCTCGTCGAGGTCGCCGGGGTCCATGGCACGGATCATGACCGGATGGTAGAGCCGGGTCGACCCGGATTCTCATCCGGCTCTCCCGGCGGGGACGGGGACGAGGTGGGGATCGGGGCGTGTCGCCATGGACGGGTGCCCGGCGGGTCGTGTCACGATGGGGTTCGAACCCGCCATCCCAGATCGGTGCCTCCAGATGAGCCGAAACCCGCCCCGCCCGACCCCGGAGACCACCCACCGCTCCGAACGGCCGGTCCGACGACCGAACGTACTGTTCATCACCGCCGACCAGTGGCGGGGGGAATGCCTCTCGGCGGCCGGTCATCCGATGGCGGACACACCGAACATCGATGCCCTGGCGACCGAGGGGGTGAGGTTCACCCGCCACTACTCCAACGCCGCCCCCTGCGGACCCAGCCGTGCCTCCCTTCTGACGGGGATGTACGCCCTGAACCACCGTTCGGTCGCCAACGGCACCCCACTGGATTCGCGGTTCACGAACCTGGCCCTGGAGGCCCGACGCCTGGGCTACCGACCCTGGGTCCTCGGCTACACGGACACCAGTGTGGATCCTCGAGGCCTGGCCCCCGATGACCCCCGGCTCCGAACCTATGAGACCGTGATGGACGGATTCGAGGCCATCGACCGTTTCACCGAGGTGGACACCCTCTGGACCCGGCGCCTGGAGGCGGAGGGGTTCGAGGTCCCCGATCCCTTCTGGGAGCTGTTCCGGGCCCGCCCCGGCTACCCCGGGGCGGAGGACCACGCCGACACCTGGGCCCCGACGGTGCTGCCCGCGGAGCTCAGCCAGACATCGGTACTCACCGATCTGGCCGTCGACCTGATCGAGGCCGAGGACCGGAGCGGGCGGCCCTTCTTCCTACATCTCTCCTACCTCGCTCCCCATCCGCCCTGGCGGGCCCCCGAGGGCTACCACGACCTCTTCGATGCCGCCGACGTCCCTCTGCCCACCCGGGGAAACACCCTGGCCGACGACCTGGCCCTCCACCCGGTCATGGAGCATTTCGCCCGTCCCCGGTTCTCCGCCGAGGCCGACGATCAGGCCTGGCAGCGCCAGTGCGCCGCCACGTACTACGGGCTGATGAAACTGGTCGACGACAACCTGGGACGTCTGTTCGATCATCTGAGGCGGAACGGCATGTGGGAGGACACCCTCGTGGTCTTCACCTCCGATCACGGGGAGCAGATGTTCGACCACTCGATGCTCGGGAAATCGCTGTGGTTCGAGTCGAGCTACAAGATCCCCCTGGTGATCCGGCCTCCGCGGGGGTGGGCGCGGCCGGGCGTCGCCGGGGTGGTCGCCGATTTCACCGAGAACGTCGACCTCATGCCGACGATTCTCGAGGCGTGCGGGGCCGAGGATGTTCCGTTGCAGTGCGACGGTGTCTCGCTGCTGCCCTATCTCGAGGGTCGTGCGCCCCGGGTCCGGCGGTCGGGCGCCCACTGGGAATTCGACTTCCGGTGGCACCCCGCCCGCCGGAAGCTGGGTCTGGGCCCCGACGAGGCGGTCCTCGGTGTGTTCCGCACGGCCGATGCCAAGTTCGTGCACTTCGCGGGGCTGCCACCGGTCTTCCACGATCTGGCCGACGACCCCGGGGAACTCGTGAACCGGGCTGCCGATTCCGGTGCGGCGGGAACGATGCTCGATCTCGCCGGCGAGATGCTCTCGCTGAGGATGTCACGGGCGGAGCGGACCCTGAGCCACATGCGCTACACCCCGGGCGGCCCCGAGTACATCGATCGTTGACGGGTGGGGGTGTCTCCCCGGTCCTGGTCGTCCGAATCCGCCCGAGCCGGGGAGGTCAGCGGGGGGTCGGGGGGCAAAGGCCCGCCGGACGGCGACGCTCAGGTGGACGGGTCAGAGCCGCGGAAGTCAGCCCGGAGCCTCGTCGAGGGCCGCCTCCACCGCCTGGAGCAGGCGGGCGGTGCATCCGATCATCTCCGAGTCGGGAACGATCTCGCTCTCGAGGCGGTCGACGATCTGCCTCACCACCTTCGTCGCCGGGCTGTCCGAGAAGAGCACGACCGGCTCTCCGGAGTCCCCACCGGCCGAGACGGCCGGTTCGAGGGGAATGGAACCCAACAGCGGAACACCGATCTCGCCGGCCAGGGCCTCACCCCCGCCCTCACCGAAGAGGGGATGGCGGGAGCCGTCGGGGGCCACGAACGCCGACATGTTCTCGATCACCCCGACGATGGGCATGTGGCTGCGGCGGGCCATGTCGGCGACCCGAACCGCCACCTTCTGCGCGGCCAGGGCCGGGGTGGTGACCACGATCATCCGGGCCTGGGGAAGGATACGGGCCAGGGCCATCTGGACGTCCCCGGTCCCCGGGGGCATGTCGATCAGCAGGTGATCGATTCCCGACCAGTCCACATCGTTGAGGAACTGCTCCAGGGCCTTGGCCAGCATCAGCCCCCGCCACATCAGGGCCGTACCCTCGGTCTCGACCAGTAGCCCGGTGGAGACCACCCGGAGTTCCCCGTCCCCGACCGGAATTCGGGCCGGGCTGATGAGGGGGCGACCGTCGGCGTCGGGATTGGCCCGGGCCTCCAGTCGTTCGTCCACGCCGAGCATCCGTGGAACGGAGAAGCCCCAGATGTCGGCATCCAGGACGCCGACGACGCGGCCCCGACGGGCCAGCTCGGCGGCCAGGTTCACGGTGACCGAGGACTTGCCGACCCCTCCCTTGCCCGAGGCCACGGCCAGCACGACGGTGCGGGTGGGCACGGCGGTGGGTGCGGCCCCCTCGCGGGCATGGGCCCGGGCCCTCTCCATGACCCGTGACCGCTCGGCCTGGTCGAGCTCGTCCCATTCGATCACCACGTCGGACACCTCGGGGTGGCTCATCAGCCGGGAGGTGATCTCGTTCTGGAGACTGGACCGCAGAGGGCACCCGGCAGTGGTGAGGGCCACCCGGGCTACGGCTCGGCCCCCGTCGATCCGCACCGATCTCAGCATGCCCAGATCGACGATGTTGTCGCCCAGCTCGGGATCGATCACCCCTCTGAGAAGTCCGGTCAACTCGGTTTCCACGGTTTCGGTCGCGGTGGAGCCCGATCGGGACGTTTCGACGGGATCGTTCACTCCCTCAGTCTGCCGTGGGCCGGGGAACGTTGCGCAGGTTTCGGGGTGATGCCGCGGGTTTCGCAACTGGGGGGTGACTATCGGTAGTGGAGACTTGTACAATGCGCAGCCACCCGAGGATCTCGGGTGGGAAGCGGATTCCTCCGCCGGGGGCCACCCCGACCCGCAAGGCACCGACCCCAGCACAGGAGACCTGTGATGATCACCCTCACCGAAACCGCAGCCAGCAAGGTCAAGGAGCTCATCGAGGCCGAGGGCGAACCGGGTCTGGCTCTCAGGGTGGCGGTACGTCCGGGGGGCTGCTCGGGCTACTCCTATGAGATGTTCTTCGACAGTGACATCTCCGCCGATGACCGGGCCATGGAGTACAGCGGGGTCAAGGTGGTCTCCGACGCCATGAGCGCCCAACTGCTCGACGGGGCGACCCTCGACTTCAAGGACGGGCTGATGGGCGCCGGTTTCGCCATCGAGAACCCGAACGCCCAGAGCTCCTGCGGCTGCGGCAAGAGCTTCAGCTGACTCCGGGTGACCGGCCGACGGCCGGCGGGGTTCGATTCGAGGTCGACGGGGTTGCCGTCGAGACGCCCGACACGGGGGCCAGTCTGCTCGAGATCCTCCGTGACCGTCTGGGGATCCTCTCGGTAAAGGACGGTTGTTCCCCCCAGGGACAGTGCGGGTGCTGCACGGTCCTGGTCGACGGCTCCCCGCGTGTGGCGTGTGTGACCCCGGTACGGCGGGTGGCGGGTCGGAAGGTGACCACCTTCGACGGTCTCGACAGTGAGCGTCGAGAGCAGTGGACAGCGGCCTTCGGTGCCCACGGCGCCGCGCAGTGCGGTTTCTGCACCCCGGGGATCGTGGCCCGCCTCGAGGGTCTGGCCATGTCGGGTCGACCGGTCGACCGTACCCACATCGATCGGGCCCTGGCCGCCCACCTGTGTCGCTGCACCGGATGGCAGGGCATCGTGGAGGCCGCCGAAGAGGTTCTCGACGTCTCTGGTGTCCGGTCCGGGCCCACGGCGGACCGAGACACCGACGCCGCATCCCGCCGGGCGACGATCGAGGGTCGCACCCCTCAGGTCGTGGCCCCCGAGGTCATCGGCGGAAGAGGTGGTTTCGTGGATGATTCCGCTCCTCGCGACGCCCTGATCGCCGTACCCGCCGATGATGGCTGGGCCGTGGGCGAGACCCTGGGCCGGGCCCGGGCGGCGGCGGGCAAGGTGCAGGGACGGAGAACCTCCCGGGAGGCTCGGCCACCGTTGGAGATACCCGAGGGCGCCTGGGCGGTACGACTGGCGACCTCGTGGGTGGAGCCGGCCTACCTCGAACCCGATGCCGCCTGGTGTCTGCCCGGTGCCGAACCGGTTCTCGGGCCGGGCAACGGTGGGGACTTCGGGGCCAAGACCGGGTCTCCCCTGAGAGAGTCGCTCGCGGCCGCCGCCCGTCGCCTCGCCGACGAGTACGGCCGGGCGGTGAGAGTTCTCCCGGGTCGGGAGGACGTGGTGCGCCGAGGGCCGAAGCGGCCGCCTCTGGCGGTAGGTGTGGACTCCCACGGCAGAGGCGTGTTGAGGATCGCCTCCGGTCCCGGTGTGGCCGGGACGGCCGCCCGTGTGGCGTCCGACCTGGGGCTGGATCTCGACATCGAGGTCGTCGATATCCCCGGTCCCCCTGTCTCCACCTCGGTCAGGGCAGCGGTGTGGGCCGAGCTGGTCATGGTCTCCGCGGCCCTCTCCACACCGGGGTCCGCAGTAACGGAGGTGACCCATCCCGAGGGTGGCGGAGCCCGGGTCTGGTTGAAACCGGAGGGCCGGGAGGACGGATGCCCGTCGATCGAGATCGAGATGGCCTGTGGGGAGATCCTCGATTCGGTGGTGGCCAGGTCCTACGCGGTGGGGGCGGCCCACATGGCGTTCGGGTGGATCACGTCGGAGTCGCTCTCCGTGGACCATCAGGGGGAGATCCACGACCTCACCATCCGCTCGTTCGGTGTGCCGAGGGCCTCGGACACTCCCCCGATGACGGTCACGCTGGTGGATTCGGACGGCCCGCCGGTCAACGGGTCCGACGCGGTGTTCGCGGCCGTGGCCACCGCTCTGTGGCGCTCGCTCGGGTTTCCCCCGTGGCTTCCGTCCCCTCCCGGGGGTCGGTCGACTCCCGGCTGACCGGCGGTCCCGGTGGTTCCGGTGGTTCAATCGCGAGTATCGGCGGCGCGGCTACGGTGGGTACTCGGTTCTCTGGAGGTCCCGATGTCGAAACCCGTTGCCCACTACTCAGCCTCATACCGGGCGGGAAGCCTGCTCTTCGTCTCCGGACAGCTGGGGATGGCCGAGGGGGAGCTGCTCGACGGAGTGGAGGCCCAGACCCGTCAGGCCCTGGTGAACATGGCCAGTGTGCTGGGCCGGGAGGGCCTCAACCTCGGTGATGTCGCCAAGTGCACCATCTTCCTGGCCGACATCGACGATTTCGGCCGGGTGAACGAGATCTACGCCAAGGTGTTCGGCGATCACCGCCCGGCCCGATCGGCCTTCGCTGTGGGTGCCCTGCCCCTGGGAGCCCGAGTGGAGATCGAGGCCTACGCCCACTTCCCCGAGGCGGGCTGATCAGGCGGACCCGGCCCCGATGTGGCCCGGTGAGGGCCGGCGCAAACGGGTGGACACGGTAGGTGCACCGGTGGATTCTCGGGGGACGGCTCCGGGCCACTATCGTGTGGTCCATGGCCGGAGGAATAGTCATGGTCGTCATCCTGGCGATCTCACCCGTACTCATCGCCATGGGGACCGCCGTGGTCGCGGTGCTGCTGGGGTGGTCACTGGACTCCGACGCCGTGGCCCGTCACCAGGGAAGCGAGCTCCTGGAGACGAACTACTGAGGTCGCCGGCTTCCCGCTGAAACCGGTGGCGGGCCCGTCCCGGTGCCCCACCGACCACGAGGGTCCGATTCGACCGGTGCGGTGATAGTCTCGATGGACCCCAACACTGGAGGCATCCCCCATGCGTAAGCGGTTGATGCTGGTACTCAGCATCCTCTTTGCATTCTCTCTGATCGCCGCCGCCTGCGGCGACTCCGGATCCGACGACAACGCCGGTTCCGACAGCGGCCCGGAGTCCACGGAGGCCCCGGCGTCCACAGAGGCCCCGGCCTCGACCGAGGCTCCGTCCTCGAGTGAGGCCCCGGCGTCCACGGAAGCCATGGCCGAACCCGTGAAGGTCGGTGTCGTGTTCGACATCGGTGGACGAGGCGACCAGTCGTTCAACGACTCCGCCGCCGCCGGTCTGGACAAGGCCGTGGCCGAGCTCGGAGTCGAGGCGTCCGAGGCGGCAGCCTCCAACGACGGCTCCGACCGTGAGGACCTGCTGAACCTCCAGGCCGAGGGAAATGACCTGGTCTTCGGTATCGGCTTCCTGTTCGCCGAGCCCATCACCAACGCCGCCAAGGCCCA
>DRKF01000207.1 GCA_011051915.1 Acidimicrobiales bacterium
CCGGGACCGGGTGGCCACGAAGACGCCGACGAGCAGTACCAGGGCCCCGGCCCAGGCGAACCCCACCATGCGGAAGGCCCTGGGTACATCGGATCGGAGTTCGTCGGCCCGGGCGGCCGCGGCCAGGGCCCCGGGGTCCTCCACCACCGAACTCATCTCCAGCACGGCCGGCCCCTCACCCAGATGCAGCTCCCCGGTCTGGGGTACCCGGGCCTCGACGCCCCCGGGAAGTCGGGCGGACACCACGAAGGAGACCGTTTCGTCCAGGGGACCGCCGGCCCGGGCCTCCAACTCTCCGACCGGTGTCCCGAAGGGTTCGCCGTCCAGCAGCGCGGTCAACTCGGAATCGGAGTAGTCGAGTACCGAGGAGCGGGGTTGCACTGCGACCGTCAGGGCGTAGCCCGTCCGCCCCAGACCCGGATCCACGGACAGTCGAGCCGACCGCACGAGCCCGCCGGGACCGTCGATTCCCTCCAGCACCGCCTGGAGGTCGTCGGGCGAGGCGAATGGACGCCGGGCCGAGATCGACACCGACCCGTCCGCCCGTCGGACCGGCTCGTCTACGTCCCACCCCGAGTCGGCCAGATCCGAAAGACGGATGGAGTCAGCGTCCACCCACTCCATGACATCGGCGTCCAGAACCGCCTGGACCGTCACCAGACCCGACCCGTCGGGTTCCACCTCCACCCGGGTGGTGACATCCACCCGGCAGGCGGAGAGAAGCAGGGTCAGGGCCCCCAGGGCGACCGCCAGCAACACCCGGTGACCGGACGCGGCCCGGTCGGGACCTCCGGGGAGGTCCCGACCGGTGTCCGATGATCGCGATGGCGCCATCGGGGTCGATTCGGCGAGCGGGTCCGGTCGCTACTGGTCGGCGCCGGCCTCGGCCAGCTCGACCTCGTCGGTCCCGTCGGTCCCGTCGGACTCGACATCACCGGGGTCGAAACCCTCGATGGAGCGGAAGACGATCTCGTCGGCCTCCTCGTCGGCATCGACGATGATGATCTCCCCGGCGTGGAACTCCTTGTAGAGCAGCCGCTCGGACAGCGCGTCCTCCACCAGTCGCTGGATCGCCCGCCTCAGGGGACGGGCCCCCAGGGTGGGGTCGTATCCCTTGCGGGCCAGCATGGACTTGGCGGAATCGGTGAGCTCCAGTCCCAGTCCCTGGGCCCGGAGCTGCTCGGCCGTACGGGCGATCATGAGATCGACGATCTCGGTGACCTCCTCGATGCTCAGCTCGTGGAAGACGATGATGTCGTCGATGCGGTTCAGGAACTCGGGCCGGAAATGAGCCTTGAGGGCATCGTTGACCTTCTCCTTCATCCGCTCGTAGCTGACGGCCTCATCGGACTTGGAGAACCCGACGTGGGCCTTGCGCAGATCGGCGGTCCCCAGGTTCGAGGTCATGATCAGCACCGTGTTGCGGAAGTCCACCGAACGCCCCTGGGCATCGGTGAGACGTCCCTCCTCGAGGATCTGCAGCAGGGTGTTGAACACATCGGGGTGGGCCTTCTCGATCTCGTCGAAGAGCACCACGGAGAAGGGCTTGCGCCGCACGGCCTCGGTGAGCTGTCCACCCTCCTCGTAACCCACGTATCCGGGGGGAGAGCCCACCAGTCGGCTGACGGTGTGCTTCTCCATGTACTCGCTCATGTCGAGGGAGATGAGGGAGTCCTCGTCGCCGAAGAGGAACTCGGCCAGGGTCTTGGCCAGCTCGGTCTTGCCCACACCGGACGGGCCCAGGAAGATGAACGACCCGCCGGGACGCTTGGGGTCCTTGAGACCGGCCCGGGTGCGGCGGATGGCCTGGGACACGGCCTTGACCGCGTCCTCCTGGCCGATGACCCTCTTGTGGAGCTCGTCCTCCATGCGCAGGAGCTTCTGGGTCTCCTCCTCGGTGAGCTTGTACACGGGGATACCGGTCCACACCGAGAGCACCTCGGCTATGGCCTCCTCGTCGACCTCGTCGAAGAGATCGACCCCCTCGGCCTTGATCTCGGCCTCGACGGTGGACTTGCGGGCCAGGAGCTCCTTCTCCTCGTCGCGGAGGGAACCGGCCAGCTCGAAGTCCTGATTCTCGACCGCCTGCTTCTTGCGTTCGACCACCTCGGCGATCTTGGCCTCGATCTCCTTGTAGTCGGGCGGGGTCTCCATGCGCCGGATGCGCATGCGGGAGCCGGCCTCGTCGATGAGGTCGATGGCCTTGTCGGGAAGCTGCCGGTCGGAGATGTAGCGGTCGGCCAGGTTGGCCGCCGCCACCAGGGCCTGATCGGTGATGGTGACCCGGTGGTGGGCCTCGTAGCGATCGCGCAGGCCCTTGAGGATCTCGATGGTGTGGGCGACGGTGGGTTCCTCGACCTTGATGGGCTGGAACCGGCGCTCCAGGGCCGCGTCCTTCTCGAGGTGCTTGCGGTACTCGTCGAGGGTGGTGGCCCCGATTGTCTGGAGCTCGCCCCGGGCCAGCATGGGCTTGAGGATGGAGGCGGCGTCGATGGCCCCCTCGGCCGCCCCGGCCCCCACGAGGGTGTGGAGTTCGTCGATGAACAGGATGATGTCACCCCGGGTGCGGATCTCCTTGAGAACCTTCTTGAGCCTCTCCTCGAAGTCGCCGCGGTAGCGCGACCCGGCCACCAGGGCGCCCAGGTCGAGGGTGTAGAGATGCACACCGGTGAGGGTCTCGGGGACCTCGTCGTTGGCGATCTTCTGGGCCAGGCCCTCCACGATGGCGGTCTTGCCCACCCCGGGCTCACCGATGAGCACCGGGTTGTTCTTGGTGCGTCGGGACAGGACCTGCATGACCCGCTCGGTCTCGCGGCTGCGGCCGATGACCGGGTCGAGCTTCTTGTCGCGGGCCAGCTGGGTGAGATTGCGCCCGAACTGGTCGAGTACCAGGGACCCCGACTGGGAGGCACCCTCGCTGGAACCGCCGGCGGTGGCTCCCGCCGTCTCCTTGCCGCCGGAGGAGCCGGTGGGACCGGCATAGCCCGACAGCAACTGGATCACCTGCTGGCGAACCCGCGAGAGATCGGCGCCCAGCTTGACGAGGACCTGGGCGGCCACGCCCTCACCCTCACGGATCAGACCCAGCAGGATGTGCTCGGTACCTATGTAGTTGTGCCCCAACTGCAGGGCCTCGCGCAACGACAGCTCGAGGACCTTCTTGGCCCGGGGGGTGAACGGAATGTGGCCACTGGGCGATGAACCGCCCTGGCCGATGATCTCCTCGACCTGGCTGCGCACGGCCTCCAGGGAGATACCGAGGGATTCGAGGGCCTTGGCGGCCACTCCCTCCCCCTCATGGATGAGACCGAGCAGGATGTGCTCGGTACCTATGTAGTTGTGATTGAGAAGGCGCGCTTCTTCCTGCGCCAACACCACGACTCTGCGGGCTCTGTCAGTGAACCGCTCGAACAAATGACCCTCCGACGGTCGGACCCCCTCCGGGGGTACGAGACAAGTCTACCGGGGGTACCGCTCTACTCGCCTCGCGTCCTGCGGGGGCTGGTTGAATTCCCGTCGACCGAATCGGAATCGGTATGAGGTCCGGGAATCCACAAGCAGAACGCAAAGCGGGCGGTTTGCATTCCTGCTTTCTCACCAGCCACCCCCGGCCCCCTAGAGTTGAGGCGTGACCGCCGTCAGCCCGATCGCATGGAGAGCTGACCCCGAAGCCGATCTGGCCCGGGTCGAGAAACTTCTCCTGTCGTCCACCGTGAACCCCGACCGCGTGCTGTCGGAGATCTCGGCCCACCTGGTCCGGGCCGGTGGCAAGAGGCTCCGTCCCGCCTTCGCGCTGTGCACCTCGATGATCGACTCCCCCGGCCCTCTGTCCGACGACGCCCTGAGACCCGCCGCCGTCCAGGCGGCGGTGTCCGTGGAGCTGGTTCACCTGGGGTCGCTCTACCACGACGACGTCATCGACGGGGCCGAGACCCGCCGGGGCGTCGAGACCGTCAACCACCGCTGGGGGGTGCTGGAGGCCATCCTGGCCGGGGATTTCCTGATGGCCAGGGCCTCGGAGCTGGCCGCCGGTCTGGGCACGGCCATGGCCGAGCTGCTGGCCTCGACCATCGGCTGGTTGTGTGAGGGACAGGTACGCGAGCTGGCCACCCTCCACGACCCGGGACGCAGTGAGACCGAGTATCTCGAGGCCATCGCCTCCAAGACCGGGGCCCTGTTCGCCACGTCCTGCCGCATGGGCGGAATGGCCGGTGGCATGAGCCTCGAGGACCTCGAACTGGTCACCGAGTACGGCCGGCTGTACGGACTGGCGTTCCAGATAGTGGACGACGTCCTGGATCTCGTCGCCACCGAATCGGAGCTGGGCAAGAAGACCGGCACCGACCTCCGGGAGGGGGTCTTCACCCTGCCCGTGATCAGGGCTCTGGAGTCCGGTGGAGAGCTGCGTGATCTGCTGTCCACCGACTTCGACTCCGGCGGCGCCGCCCGGGCCCGGGAGCTGATCCTCGCCGGCGACGGCATCGACTACGCGGTCGACGTCGCCCAGGCCCACATCGACGCCGCCCGCAGGGTCATCGAGCCCCTGCCCGCCGGACCCGCGGTGGAGGGGCTCCGTACCGCCGCCAAGGAACTCATCTCCACCCTGCCCCTGACACCGGCCTGAGGACGCCCCCAACGTCGGGAACGGGGGTATCAGCTGGTCAGCGACCCAGTTCGGACCGGGCGATGATCTCCTTCATGATCTCGGTGGTTCCGCCGTAGATGGTCTGGACCCGGGAATCCAGGTACGCCTTGGCGATCGGGTACTCGAGCATGTAGCCGTAGCCACCGAAGAGCTGCAGACAGCGGTCGATACTCCTCTTCTGCATCTCGGTGCACCACCACTTGGCCTCCGCGGCGTCCTCCGCCGTCAGCTCGCCCCGCCCCAGTGCCTCCACCTGGCGGTCGACGAAGACCTGGGCCAGATCCAGTTCGGTCGCCACCTCGGCCAGGACGAAGCGGGTGTTCTGGAACGAGGCCAGCTTCTGCCCGAAGGCCTCCCTCTCCCTCACGTAGGCGACTGTCCATTCGTAGGCGGCTCGGGTGTGGGCGACCGCGGTGACCGCGATGCTCAGCCTCTCCTGGGGCAGGTTGCGGACCAGGTTCAGGAACCCCTGTCCCTCACCCCCGAGGAGGTTGGCGGCCGGTACCCGGGCGTCGTCGAAGAACAGCTCGGCGGTGTCCTGGGACTTGATCCCGATCTTGGCCAGGTTCCGGCCCCGCGAGAACCCCGGGGTTCCGTCCTCGACCACCAGCAGGCTCATGCCCCGGTGGCGGGCCCCCGGTTCGGTCATGACCGCGGTGATCACCAGGTCGGAGTTGATGCCGTTGGTGATGAACGTCTTGGAGCCGTTCACCACGAAGTGGTCGCCGTCGAGCACGGCCCGGGTGCCCATCGACGCCAGATCGGATCCCATTCCCGGTTCGGTCATGGCGATGGCCCCCATGAGGGAACCGTCGGCCAGGCCCGGGAACCACCTCTGGGCCTGCTCGGGGGTGCTGTAGGCGAGGAAGTAGGGCAGCACGATGTCGTTGTGGAGGGTGATGCAGAACCCCGACCCGCAGACCCCGGCCGCCTGGATCTCCTCGTTGATGATCATGTTGTAGCGGAAGTCGTCGACCCCTCCCCCACCGAGTTCCTCGGGAATCGCCATGCCCAGGAACCCGTGGGCCCCCGCCTCGCGGAACATGGCCTTGTCGACCTTGCCGGCCGCCTCCCACTCCTCGTGGTGGGGAACTATCTCCTTGGCTACGAAGCGACGGACACTCTCCCGAAAGAGGTCGTGCTCCTCGTCGAACAGGTTGCGATCCATGACCGCAACCTACCCCCAGTCGAAAACCCCACCGAAATACCGGTCGATACCGGCCGATACCGGCCGGCGGATCAGGTGAGGGTCTCCAGGGCCCACTCGCGGTAGGCCCGGGGGAATGCCCTCAGGCCCACGACCGTGGGGTGGTCACCGAGATCCTCGAGGGCGGCGACCGCGTCCCGCTCGAAGTCCCTCGCCACCGACAGGGCGTGCTCCACCGCCCCCGTCTGCGAGACCAGCTCCGCCACCCGGGCCGAGACGGTCTCGTCGACCTCCTCGGTGCGCAGCAGACGTCGGAGATCCTCCCCCCGTGGCCCGTTCATGACCTCCAGCACGGGGAGGGTGTACACCCCCGCCCGGACGTCGCTCCCCACCGGTTTCCCGAGCCGAACCGGATCGGCTATGAGGTCGAGCACGTCGTCGACTATCTGGAACGCCATGCCGTAGTTCCGGCCGAACCGGCCCAGGGCGGACACCGTGGTGCTGTCGGCACCGGCGGCGAGGGCCCCCATGCGACAGGACACGTCGAACAGGGAGGCCGTCTTGGCCTCGATGGAGGCGAAGTGCTCCTCGATGGTGCGGTCCAGGGCACCCAGGCGCCGGGTCTCGAGGTGCTGCCCCACACAGAGCTCCACCACGGTCGCGGCCAGCACCCGAGCCGCCTCGGCCCCCACCCGTGATGCCTGTACCCCGGCCCGGGCCAGTATGAAGTCACCCGCCAGGATCGCCTGGTGGTCACCCTCGACGGAGTTGATAGTCGGAACCCCCCGCCGGGTGGCAGCCAGATCGAATATGTCGTCGTGGACCAGCGACCCGACCTGGACCAGCTCCACGGAGGTGGCCGCGGCGATGACACCGCTGTCGAAGCGGTTCTCGATGTTCGCCGCCGCCAGGGCCAGCACCGGCCTCAGCCGCTTGCCCCCGCCGGAGGCCACCCGGGCCGAGGGTGCACCCAGAACGGTGGAATCGACGAGCAGGGCGTCGAGCATCCGGTCCTCGACCGCCCCGATCCTCGCGGCGAGGTCGTCGATCGCCAGGAGGCGTCCCAGATAGTCGAAATCCACGCCCGGAAGCTAGCGCCCCTCCGAGCCGATCGGGAACAGGAAAGGCACGAAGCCGGTCAGGGAGCCTGACCGTCGTCGGTACCCGCGCCGGTGTTCGCGGCGCCGTCTCCACCACCGGTCTGCTCGGGTCTCATGGTGGGAAAGGCCAGGACGTCACGGATGGTCTCGGTTCCGGCGAGGAGCATGACCAGGCGGTCGATACCCACCCCGAGGCCGCCGGTGGGCGGCAGTCCGTACTCGAGGGCCCGCAGGTAGTCGGCGTCGACGACCATCGCCTCCTCGTCACCACGGGCCCGCTCGACGGCCTGCTCCTCGAAGCGGCGGGCCTGTTCCTCGGGATCGGTGAGTTCGGAGAACGCATTGCAGATCTCGCGCCCGGCCACGATTCCCTCGAACCGCTCGGTGTAACCCGGTCGGGATCTGTGCTCCCGCGACAACGGCGACACCTCGACGGGGTAGTCCATGACGAAGACCGGATCCCAGAGGGTCCCCTCGGTGGTCTTCTCATATATCTCGAGTATCAGTTTGCCGGGTCCGTAGCTGTCCCGGATCGGGATGTCCAGATCCCCCGCGATCCGCCTCAGCTCCTCCAGCGGGGTCTCGAGGGACAGGGCGAGGCCGGTGGTCTCCTCGATCAGCTCCTCCATGGTGGCCCGGCGCCAGGGCGCGGCCAGGTCCAGATCCCGGCCCCCCAGCGAGACCACGGTGGTGCCGAGCACGGAGAGAGCGACCGTCTCCACCATCTGCTCGACCAGCTCCATGATGTCGCGGTAGTCGGCGTAGGCCTGGTAGAGCTCCAGCATCGTGAACTCGGGATTGTGACGGGTGGACAGTCCCTCGTTGCGGAAGACCCGTCCGATCTCGTAGACCTTCTCGAATCCGGCCACGGTGAGTCTCTTCAGGTAGAGCTCGGGGGCGATCCGCAGGTACAGCTCCATCTCCAGGGCGTTGTGGTGGGTGGAGAAGGGACGGGCCAGGGCCCCCCCGGGCAGGGGATGGAGAATCGGGGTCTCGACCTCCATGAAACCCAGGTCCTCGAGAAAACGCCGGATGGCCGACACCACCCGGCTGCGCAACTCGAGGGTGCGACGGGCCTCCTCGGTCACCCACATGTCGACGTAGCGCTGCCGGTAGCGGGTGTCGGTGTCGGTGATCCCGTGCCACTTGTCGGGGAAGGGCCGCCGGGTCGGGGCCAGCAGCTCCCAGTGGTCGACCCTGACGCTGAGCTCACCCCGCCGGGTGGCCATCACGATTCCCCGGACCCCTATCCAGTCCCCGAGGTTCAGGGCGCAGAACTCCTCGAAGTCCGGTGTGGAGCGGGCCGGGGCGAACAGCTGGATCCGCCCCGTCGCGTCGGCCAGGGTCCCGAAGGCCAACTTGCCCTGCACCCGGCGCAGCATCAGTCTTCCGGCCACGGAGACCTCGTATTCGGTCTCGGTTCCGGGTTCGAGATCGGGGAACCTCTCCCTGACCTCGGCCACCGATGCGGTCTTCTCGAACCGGTAGGGAATATCGGTCATGGTCTGGGCCTCATTGGTTGCGGACCGGGAACCCGGGCAGGGGTCGGGTTCGCCGGTGGTGGCTGGGGGGTCATCGGAGGGCCGGCAGGGGATCGAACGACGGCGGTCAGCCGGCGCGGTGCATGTCGGCGGCCCTGTCGGCCGCGGCCACGATGCTACGGCCCGTGGACCCGATCTTCCGACCGAATATCCGCTCGGTCATCACCACCGCCCGGGGCTGTTCGGGCACCATCGAGGTCCACACCAGATATCCGGCCATCAGGCCCAGAACACGGTCGTTGACCTCCTCGTGGTGCACGAGAACCTTCAGATTCCGCCGGGTGAGCTCCCGGATCTCGCTGTAGAGACGATCGAGGCAGGCCACGGTCTCCTCGTTGGCCGGACCGGTGGGAAACGGACGGTGCAGGGCCCTGAGCCCCAGTTCGTCGTAGTTGTGCAGGTTGTGGGGGGCGCCGATCAGGGAGATGACACAGTCGAACTCCTGCTGACGGATCCAGATGATCTCCTCCTGGCGCCGGACGCGCCGGTGGCTGGATCCGTAGCCTCCCGGCCGCTCACTGACCGCGAGATGGTTCTTGATGACCCAGGCGAAGTTCCTCGGCCGGATTCCCTCGGCCCACTTGCCCTTCATTTTCCCCCGTACGCCGCCAACTGCACTGATCGGCGGATGCTAGCCCAACTCGGGCCGGGTCTCCCAGTCCGAAGGGCACCTTTGTTGAGGGTCGCCATCGCTCCGCCCCACGCGAAGGAGCGCCGGGGTGCTCACTTGGGGCCGGTGTACCAGACGATGTCGGGGACCTTGGGGGTGCTCACTTGGGGCCGGTGTACCAGACGATGTCGGGAAGGTTGCGGTACTGCTCGGCCACATCCAGGCCGTAGCCCACGACCCAGCCAGGCGGGATCCGGAATCCGGTGTATCGGACCATCTCCTCCAGATCGGGCTGTTCCTCGCGGGCCAGCAGGGTGCAGATCTCCAGACTGGCCGGTCCTCGGGCCAACAGGGTCTTGCGCAGGTAGCTGAGGGTCAGGCCGCTGTCGAGGATGTCCTCCACCAGAACTATCTCGCGACCGGTGATGTCCCTGTCGAGGTCCTTGATGATCC
>DRKF01000208.1 GCA_011051915.1 Acidimicrobiales bacterium
ACCTCTGCGGTGGGTGCCTCGGATCCGGTGTCCAGGGCCGTTCAGGAGTCGTTGCCACCCGTCGACACCGGGGTCATCCGCGACATCCCCACGGGACCCGGGCCCGCCGCCACCCGACCCCTGACCGAGCCGATCCCCGGGCCCGCCGCCACCCGACCCCTGACCGAGCCGATCCCCGGGCCCGCCGCCACCCGACCCCCGACCGAGCCGATCCCCGGGCCCGACAGGGGTTCGTCTCCGACGGTGTCGGTGGTGACCACCGAGGGCCCCACCGGAGTGGCTCCGGTGTCCCCGGATCGAGCAACGGTGGTCATACCCCCCGCCCCCATCCCGGACGGGGCGGAAGGGGCGGTGGGAGCTCCCGACGTAGCGTCCTCGTTCTGGCGCCGGCCGGTGACCCTCAGGCTGCGTAGCGTCCTGGCGGCCGTGCTGGTACTGGCGTTCGTGTTCGGTGGTCTGGCGGTCGTGGGCTGGTACGCCCGCAGCTCCTACTACGTGGCTTTCGCCGGAGACGAGGTCGCCATATACCAGGGACGGCCCGGCGGGGTTCTCTGGTTCAACCCGACCCTCGAGCATCGAACCGGAATCTTCCGGGACTCGCTCAGTCCGGCCCTGGTGAACGAGATCGAGAATCTCCACGAGGTGGGATCGGAGCAGGCCGCGGAGCAGTTCGTGGCCGATCTACCCGTGGTCGACACCGTGGCCTCCGACTCGGGGGCGCCGGCCACCGACGAATCCGGAACTGGTTCCGCCGGGGCGGAAAACGGTTCCTGAACCGGTGGGCCGCAGGCGCAATGCCGAACTCGGCCTGGTGATCCTGGCCGGGTTGATCACCGTCGGTCTGTACATCCTCGAGTCACTCGGCGGGCGGGCCTCGCTACCCGCCGGTATCGGCCCCTTCCTCGGGGTGGTGCTGGGTCTGATGGTCTTCGCCCATCTGGCCGTGAGACGCCTGGCCCCCATGGCGGATCCATCGCTGCTGCCCCTGGCGCTGGTCCTGAACGGGATCGGATTCGCCACCATCGTGAGGCTGAACGACCGTCTGGCGGCGAATCAGGCGGTGTGGACCCTCCTCGGGGTGGCCGCCTTCGTGGTCACCCTGATGCTGGTGCGCGACGTGCACCACCTGGCCCGCTACCGCTGGACCATCGCCCTGGTGGGCCTGGTGCTCCTGGTGGCGCCCCTGGTGCCGGGTCTGGGTCGGACCATCAACGGGGCCCGTCTGTGGATCGTGGTGGGTCCGGTGAGCATCCAGCCCGGTGAGTTCGCCCGGGTCGCCCTGACCATCTTCGTGGCCTCCTACCTGGTCGAGAAGCGGGAGCTGCTGTCCATGGCCACCCGAAGGATCGGGGCGGTATCGATTCCGGATCCGAAACATCTCGGTCCGGTGGCCCTGGCCTGGGTGGCTTCCCTGCTGGTGATGGTCGCCGAGAGAGATCTCGGGTCCTCACTGCTGCTCTTCGCCGTGTTCCTCGTCATGGTGTGGCTGGCCACCGGTCGGGCCTGGTATCCGGTGGTGGGGTCGGGATTGTTCCTGGCCGGGGCCTTCGGCGCCTGGTCGATGTTCGAACACGTGCAGGCCCGGGTCCGGATCTGGGTGAACCCCTGGGCGGACGTCACCGGCGAGGGGTTCCAGATCGTCCAGGGCTACTTCGCCCTGGCATCGGGAGGCCTGACCGGGGCCGGCCCGGGTCTGGGTTCCCCCGAGCGGATCCCGGCTCGCGAGACCGACTTCATATTCGCCGTGATCGGTGAGGAACTGGGGCTCATAGGTGCCACCGCGGTGCTCATCGCCTTCCTGCTGATCGTCGGAGCCGGGTTGCGCACCGCCATCCGCTCCCGGGACGAGTTCACCTCGCTGCTGGCCGCCGGCCTCACGGTCGGTCTGGGCATCCAGGCCTTCATAATCATCGGGGGGGTGCTCAGGGTCGTCCCCCTGACGGGGATCACCCTGCCGTTCGTCTCCTACGGGGGCTCGTCGCTGCTGGCCAACTACATCCTGCTGGCACTGCTGGTCCGCCTGTCGGACTCGGCGACGGTCGTGTCGCGGACCGAGGCGGCGGAGACCATCCGGTGAGTCGCCGCATTCGCCATGTGGCCCTGGGGCTGATGGTCCTCTACCTGGTGCTGTTCGTCCAGTTGAATGTGATCCAACTGGCTCGCTCGGAGGAACTGCGGGCCGATCCCGCCAACACCAGGGAGATCGTCAGGGAGTTCTCCGAACCCCGGGGTTCGATACTCACCGTCGATGGCGAGGTCCTGGCCCGGTCCGTGTCGGTGGAGGACGAACTGGAGAGGTTGCGGGAGTATCCCGATGGGGAACTCTACGGGCACATAACCGGGTTCTTCTCCCTCAACTACGGGGCGTCGGGGCTGGAGCGGGCCTTCAACGCCGAACTGGCGGGCACCGACAACAAGGTGCAGCTGAAGACGATCTCGGACCTGTTCGTGGACCGCGACCGCACCGCCGATGTGATCATCACCGTTCGGCATGAACTCCAGAGGGTCGCCCGGGCGGCGCTGGGCGACCGGCGGGGGGCGGTCGTGGCCCTCGACCCCCGCAACGGTGAGATCCTCGCCATGTGGTCCAATCCCTCCTTCGATCCCAACCGGCTCTCGGACCACGACCTGGCGGCAGCAGCGGAGGCCCGGGCCGAACTCCTGGCCGACGTCGACGATCCGCTGCGGTCGCGTGCCTACCAGGAGCGCTACCCCCCGGGCTCGACGTTCAAGACCGTGACCGCCGCCGCTGCCCTCGAATCGGGTGTGGCCACCCCCGTCGAGCCGGTGTTCCCCGTCACGGCGGAGTACCTGCCACCCCAGACCACCCGCCCCATCACAAACTTCGGTGGGTCCTCCTGCGGTGGTGATCTGACCGAACTCCTCCGGGTGTCATGCAACACCGGTTTCGCCGCCCTCGGCGTCGCCGTGGGTCCTCAGGTCCTGTCGGGGACCGCCCGCGACTTCGGGTTCAACGACGAGCTTCCGCTGGATCTGCCCGGCGGAGTCGAGTCGGTGTTCCCGCCGGCGGACTTCTTCTCCGACAATCTGCCCCTTCTGGCGCAGTCGGCCATCGGCCAGTTCGAGGTGGCCGCCACCCCGATCCAGATGGCCCTGGTCGCCGCGACCATCGCCAACGACGGGGTCACCATGAGACCCCACATCGTGTCGGAGGTACGGGACAGCGACGGTGCCCTCGTCTCGCGTACCGAGCCGGAGGTCTGGGCCACCCCGATCTCGCGGGACACCGCAGCGGACCTTCAGCAGATGCTGGAGAACGTGGTCGTGTCCGGCACGGCCCGCCGGCTCCGGATCGAGGGGGTGAGGGTCGCGGGCAAGACCGGTACGGCGGAGTTCGGGTCGGGGGAGAACACCCACGCCTGGATCGTGGCCTTCGCCCCGGTGGAGGACCCGAGAGTCGCCGTGGTGGTGTTCGTCCAGGGTGACGAGGAGACCGGACAGCAGACCGGCGGAACGGTCGCGGCTCCGATCGCCCGCCAGGTTCTCATCACCGCCCTGGACCTGGTTTCCTGACCTCGGGAGGGGGGGTGTCGGTACTCGGGGCCCGTCTGGGGCATTCTGGAGGGCTGCCGGTGATGGTCCTTCGGGGCACCACTAGGCTGCCCCGGAATCGGCGGGCCCCTCGGCCCACCCCAGAATCGATCTGAGATGGCCTCAAACGACAGACCAGTCTTCGGCGGACGCTACGAGCTGTACCGCCGCATCGCCCGCGGCGGAATGGCCGAGGTGTTCTTGGCGCGCGACCAGCTGCTGGATCGTCCGGTGGCGGTCAAGGTGCTGTTCCCCGAGTACGCCACCGACCCCTCCTTCGTGGAGCGCTTCCGTCGGGAGGCCCAGGCGGCGGCGAACCTCAGCCATCCGAACGTGGTCGGGGTCTACGACTGGGGCCAGGAGGCCGGCACCTACTACATCGTCATGGAGTACATCGAGGGGCGCAGCCTGGCCGAGATAATCGGCCAGGAGGGCCCCCTCCACCCGGATCGGGCCGCCGACATCGCGATCGACATCGCCGCCGCCCTGGGCTTCGCCCACCGCAGCGGGGTGGTGCACCGCGACATCAAGCCGGGAAATGTCCTGATCACCACTTCCGGCCAGGTGAAGGTGGCCGACTTCGGCATCGCCCGGGCCATCGCCGCGGCCCCCGGCGACAACCTGACCCAGACCGGAAGCGTCATGGGTACCGCCACCTATCTGTCGCCCGAGCAGGCCCAGGGGGGTCAGGCCGACCCCCGCAGTGACGTGTACTCCCTGGCCGTCGTGCTCTACGAGATGATCACGGCCGGACCGCCGTTCACGGGGGAGACCCCGGTCGCCATCGCCTACAAGCATGTCCAGGAGGAGCCCGTACCCCCCAGCAGGTACAACTCCGACGTGCCTCCGGCCCTCGAGGCGATCACCCTCAAGGGCCTGGCCAAGAACCCGGCCCAGAGGTACCCCTCGGCGGAGGAGTTCAGGGGGGATCTCCGTCGGTACCGCACCGGTCAGCAGGTGGTGGCCCTCCCCGGCGTGGCTCCCGTTCCCGGAGTCGACGGTGGTTCGGCGGCCGCTTCGGGCAACGGTGGTTCGGAGGCGCCCCCACCACCGGCGGGGACCGGTCATCCGGCCCCGGTTCCGGCCTCATCTCCGGTGCCCTCTCCCCAGCCC